>JANMFO010000141.1:0-4810 GCA_031374245.1 Chitinophagaceae bacterium
GGATTGGTGCCGCCTTTGGTTTCAGCTATTACTCTAAAGGGGGGATTCAAATTTGGACGATACGCATCTTTAAACCAATAATCTGCTTTTTGTGCATCGCCTAGACGTGAATATAACAAAGCAAAAATGGCTTGAGTCATAGCAGGTGTTCCTTCATTTGGTATTTTGGTGCTATAAAAATCTAAATCCTTTTTTATTTGTGCTGCATCGGTAATTTGTTTTAATGGATATGCCAATAAATTTACATCAGCTTGTTTTATTCCTTCGCCTTTGTAGGTATCATGCTCGGCAGTTACACCATTTGCCATTTTTGTAAATGGAATATTATTGGCTACCAATTCCCAATCTGCATTTTTTGCAATGCCCAAAATTTGCGCAGCCATATTTGCATATTGCAAATTTGTTTTTGCAGCAGCATTTGTAAATGCATTGTTATCTACATTCTCCGCCCATTCATCAGCAGCCACTACATTTTTTATTTCAAATTTATTTACGCCATTTCTTTCTACCCTGCTAGCCCAAAAGTTTGCTGTCTCTTTTAATATTGGCCAACCTTTTTCTTTGAGCCATTCTTTATCTTGAGTAACACAATAATAATTCCATGCAGCAATGCCAACACAGGCGGTGATATGATGTTCGAATGGTCCGCTTAATGCCCATACTGGTGTTTCTTCTACTCCTGTTTCTGCACTTTCCCATGGATACATAGCTCCTTTAAATCCTTTGCTGAAAGCATTTCGTTTGGCAGCTTCCAATCGTTGAAAGCGGTATTCAACCATACTCTTTGCTAACTCAGGATGTAATACTAATAATGCAGGGTACATCCATAATTCTGTATCCCAGAATACATGGCCATTATATCCCAGACCACTCAATCCCATCGGTGATGGTGATAAAGCAGTGCCTTCCCTTGTGAATGAGTATAAATGATATAACATACTATGTACATCCTGCTGGGCCTGCGCATCGCCATCAATAATAATATCACTAGTCCATAACTCATCCCATGCCTTTTTATGAAAGCTGATTAATCGTTCTCTTCCTTCCAGTTTGGCAAAAATGGCAGAACGTTCTGCTTCATTCAGCGGGTCATCATGATGGGCGGATGTGATGGATGCACCTGCAATAGAAAAGCTATAGGTAGTTCCTGATTTAATTTTCTTCGCAAATTTCATCAGGTGCATATTGTTGTCCCACATTTCATGAATCACTCTTGGTTCTTCACCATGGTTTTCGCTGAATAAAAACGTATTGGATGCACACATTAATAATTTACCCGTTGGACTTTTAGCTGATGAAGTAAGTAAACTTATCACTACATGAGGCCGGTCAATTTCGTTGTAATAATTCTGCACATCTTTTAATGCATCCGGTGCTTCCATAACACTTGCACTATTTATGGTGATGTCTTTTTTAGCCGTTACAGATACATCCATCAAAACTGTATAAGGTAAGTGACGAAGTGAATAGTAGGTATATGAAACAGTTGCTTTATCTCCATAATCAAACGAAGTGGTGAAAGAAGCTCCTTTCATATCTAATTGCTGTTTCATATTTGAAACAGCTTTGCTGTCTATTCTTTTGCCGTCAATGTCAAGTGTCATATTCAGCAGGTTGAAGCTGCGGAGAAAATTACTGACACGGCCTCTTCCATATAAATCGTATGCACCCGCCAGCACCACATCTTTTACTTTAAATGGTTCGGGAGAAGATACAATGCCAATCATACCGTTGGCAACAGTTACGCCGTAATAATTAGATGGGTCAAAATTTGTGGCAGTTATTTTCCAGGGGTCTGCCTGTTGTGCAAGAACATTAAATGAAGAAAGTAGTAATAAATAAGCAAGCGTTCCTTTAAACATCATAGTAGCAGGTTTTATACCATCGAATGAAGTTCATACATAGTCGCCAATAAACCCTGTCCCCAAACGATTGCGGTGAATAATTTTCAAGAAGAAGAAAAAAAGTCATATAACGTTTTTCTGATGGTCAATAATAAACTGAATCAGTTCTTCCAATGATATATCAATTCTTTCTACAGCATCGGTAATATCATTCCGGTCTACCTGTGCCGCAAATGATGGGGTCTTTAATTTTTTTAATACACTTTTTACTTCCATTCCATCATATCGTTGTGGTCCCCGGATTAGCGCAGCAGCATGAATAAAACCAGATAGTTCATCTATCGCATAAATCATTTTATCCATTTTTGTTTCTGGCTCCACACCAAATACTTTTGGTCCGTGTGAAGCAATGCAATGAATTACTTCGGGGTCAATATTTCTTCTTTCCAACTCTTCTATAATAACCCGGCAATGGTCTTCAGGATATTTTTCCCAGTCAGCATCATGTAATAAACCAGCCAGCTCCCATTTTAAGGATGTTTGTTCGTCTGCGTTTTCTTTTTCAATAGCCCATGCTTTCATATTCGCAGCTACCTGCTTCATGTGCAGCCTGAGTTTTTCATTCGGCACCCATTCGTTTAATAAATTATGAGCTTCTTCCAGGGGCATCAGGTTACCCAAATTTTTTATATCGCCAAAAGTGGAACGGTTGAGGTTGCGGATTGACATCAGTGTGATTTTATACAATAAATATAGGAGTGAATTTTGAAACAAAACGAACCGGTTATGGTATTCTTCTTCGGCCTACATTTGCAGCAGATGGAAACACAGGAACAAGTATACAAAGGAAAAATTTCGTTTATCAACTACGAAAAGCATTTTGCTACAATTGATTACGAGATTAATAACAAAGCCAAATCGGTTAATTGTAAAACAAATGCAGCCGACAGCGGCAAAAAAACACATCAGTATAAACTACATGATACGGTAAGCTTTCAGCTACGATTATCTGACAGGGGAGATAAGATGACGGCTTACAATGTGAAGTTCAGCCATAATGAAGCCATAGCGTTGCTGGTACAAAAGGCTGAGATTGAAAACCGATTTGCCGGCTATTTAAAAATAGTAGACGGCAAGTTTTTTGTAAAAGAAATCGACAGCTATATTCTTTTTCCTATTCAATTATCAAAATGGGAAAAAGAACCGGTGGAAACGGCTGCCAATGTAGCTATCAGCTTCAAACTGATAAACCTGGATAAGCCGAACAGTATTGCTGCCGAACTTTTTTCTCACAACTATCTTGCGGAATATAAAAAAGCACTGCAGCATTTTAATAATGAAATTGAAATAGAAGCTGTAGTGTCTAAGGTTTCGCCACATGCAGTTTATCTGAATTTATTTGGCGATAAAATGCAGGCTAAACTTTCATTGGCAGAAGCTGAAAAAGAGACAGTAAAAGAAGGCGACATAATACCGGTGCTGATTACCCATTTTACCCCTAACCGTATTGTCGTTAAAAAAGTTACTGGTTAGTATTCTCAAGACTGTTCATTCGCCACTCAATATTGTTTGTTTGCCGAATTTGTATAGTTAACCAGCAGCATGGGTCGCTAATTTGCGGGCTGAAAATAATCTATCATGTCATTAAAGATTACCGGCAAACTTCCCTCAGGAAAACATTTGCAGCGTTTACAACAATCACCTAATTATAAGAAAGGGTCTTTTCAGAATTTATCCATTACACCAATGAAGCCGGAAGGTGTTTCTTACTGGAAAATGATGAGGGAATTTTTTAAAAAACATCCTGAAACGGCACCATCTGCTACAATGCCATTTGTAAAGACCGATTTAAAGAAATTCAATACAACCGAACCTGTAATTGTATGGTTTGGGCATTCTTCCTATTTCATCCGCATTCAGAATAAGAATTTTTTAATTGACCCGGTGTTCAGTGGCAATGCCGCACCAGTATCTTTTATGGTAAAAGCTTTTCCAGGTAGTAATGAATATAGGGTCGAGGATATGCCACCTATTGATTACCTCATTCTCACCCACGACCATTACGACCATCTTGATTTTAAAACTATTCGTCAATTAAAAGGCAAAGTTGGTAAAGTGATTTGCTCACTCGGTATTAGTTCTCATTTAAAGCATTGGGGATTTGATGAAAATAAAATTACGGAGTTGGATTGGTGGCAATCAGCCCAATTAGAAGCGAATATGCAATTGACTGCCGCACCGGCCCGGCATTTTTCCGGCAGGGGAATCAAAAGAGCACAAACACTGTGGTCATCTTTTATATTAAAAACAGCAACACATAATTTATACCTCGGTGGCGATTCAGGTTATGATACCCATTTTGCAGCCATCGGAGAAAAATTCGGCCCGTTTGATATAGCCATTCTTGAAGCCGGTCAATACAATACGATGTGGCCTTATATACATATGATGCCGGAAGAAGCGGTACAGGCAGTGGTTGATTTAAAAGCAAAAACGCTGCTACCTGTTCACTGGGGTAAATTCAAGCTGTCCATGCATATCTGGAATGAACCCATTAAAAGAATCGTAGAAAAAGCGAAAGACTTGAATGTTCCTGTATTTACTCCGATGATAGGCCAACCTCTCATTCTTGATGGTCATTTCAGGGGAACAGATTGGTGGGATATACTAGGGGAGCCTTGACCAACTTTTTTTACTGACAAAATATTTATTGTAAATCAATTACTTACAAAGGTGTCGTAAAAATTACTTCGCCAATTTGTAGGTTTGAGTTTTACGCAACCCTACCTTTGCAATCCATTTAAAAAATCGGTTGCCGGGATAGCGGCGGCCACTAAACAGAAATTACAATGAGCAAATTACATTTCACAACTAAACATGCGAACGAGGCTACCGTACAACGTACCTGGTATGTTGTTGATGGTACTAATCAAACCGTTGGACGTATGTGTGCTAAAATTGCTGCG
>JANMFO010000148.1:0-1954 GCA_031374245.1 Chitinophagaceae bacterium
AAACGCCGCCTAATATCCAGAAGCCTTGTCCACCATCAGATTTTAAAAGAGCTAATGCATAATGAGGACTAAATGCTTTGAATACACTCAAGTCATCAAACAAATGCATACAACCCAATACTGCCAGCATTACAAACCATATGCTCATCATCGGGCCAAACAAGCGGCCAATGGAAGCTGTTCCAAATTGCTGTAAGAAAAATAAGATTGTTATAATTCCAATTACAATTCCAACAATTTCAGGTGTAGTAATAGTGCTGAAAGCAGATATTTGGCGTAAGCCTTCAACGGCCGAAGTAACAGAGATTGGCGGAGTTATCATTCCATCTGCCAGCAAAGCAGCGCCACCTAACATAGCAGGAATAACCAGCCATTTTTTTCTTCTTCTGACTAAAGTGTAAAGAGAAAATATTCCTCCTTCACCACGGTTATCAGCTTTGAGTGTCAGGATAACATATTTAACCGTTGTTTGAAGTGTCAGCGTCCATATTACGCAAGATAATATACCCAAAACAAGTTCTTCGGTTATAGTCCGGCCTTTTGTTATTGCATTTAAAACGTAGAGTGGTGATGTTCCTATGTCTCCGTAAATAATTCCTAAGGCAATAATTAATCCTGCTGCGGTGACTTTGTTGGTCGGTATTCTCACTTTCTGGTATTGTGGTTTGGGTATCCCGGTACAGATTGTTTATTTCTGCATTAGGTTGCCCGCAAAGGTATAAGCAAAATTTAATTAGAACCAACAAACCTTAAAACTTTACCGCTCCTCAAAATATAGCTGAATAATTAACCTTCCATGCAGCTATTATCTTTTATGAACAGTCGTTCATGTATTAGTTCCTCAATTTGCATCCATTGTAAAAAGCAGGCCCGGTTTTGGCTGGCATGCTGTAACTTTAATAAGCAAAAAAACCAGATTATTATGTTTGCCAGAAGATGGACTTTACTTCTATTGATTGTTTGCTCCGGGCTTGCTGCCACAGCCCAGAAAATTATTTATTCTGAACCTGACAAAGATGATAACCGCCGCCTGGACTTTGAAGTGGTTGGAAAAATCGGGGGTAATTTTCTTATTCATAAAAATATCAGGAACCGTAATTGGATAACGGTGCTGGATAATGAAATGAAGCAGATAGCCAAAGTAGAACAGGATTATGTACCGGCAGATGACCGGCTGATAAATGTTGATTTTTTCCCTTACAGTGATTTTTGCTACATGGTATATCAATACCAGAAAAAGAATGTTGTTTATTGTAAAGCTTCTAAAATTGATGGTAATGGCAAGAAAATTGGCGAGGTGATGGAACTGGATACCACACATATTGGTTTTGCTGCCAATAATAAAATCTATACTGTTTTAACCAGTGAAGATAAAAGTAAGATTGGTGTATTTAAAGTAAACAGCAAGAACAGAAAGGTATACACCATGACTACTGTATTAATGAATGACAAACTGGAGTTGCTGAAAAACAGCAGGTTGACAATACCCATGGAAGAACGGAATGATTACCTGAGCGACTTTCAACTGGACAATGCCGGGGATTTGATCTTCAGTAAGTTTTTGAGGAGTAATAATGATAACATCACTAAAGCTGCTTTTGTAGTTAAATATGCTCAGGCTGATACTTTAATGATGAAGGAATTGCAGATTGAAAAAACCTGGTTGGATGAAATTCATATCAAAGTAGATAATTATAACAAGCGGTATTTTCTTACTTCGTTTTATTATAAAGAAAACAGGGGAAGTATTGATGGGTTTTATTTTTATATCTGGGATAAAGAAACTGCAAAACCTTTAGTTGAAAAGACAAGTGTGTTCAGTGATGAATTAAAGAAAGAGGCCCGCGGAGATGCTGGTACTAAAACAGCTTTCAATGATTATTTTATAAAAAATATTATAACCCGCAGGGATGGGGGATTTATTATCGGCAGTGAATCGTATTACACCACATCC
>JANMFO010000153.1:0-19965 GCA_031374245.1 Chitinophagaceae bacterium
ATAAAACCATTAACCCCTTCATCCACTATAGCTGTGTTTACCCCAACCGGGGAAACTACAGCCGGTATACCCAATGACATATACTGGATGGCTTTGAAACCACATTTACCTTTTGAAATTTCATCATCATAAAGCGGCATCAGGCCAATATGAAAATTAAGCAAATCGCCTGCCTCATTATCACTGCTCCATTTTATAAACCGGTAATTGGTTAAAGGAAGTTTTGGATCTTTATCAGCAATTACTATAAAAGTAAACGGGTATTGTGCCTGAAGCTCCTGTAAAACAGGCAACAGCATATCCAGGTATTTCAGTGTACTGAATGTTCCTGTCCATCCGATTGATGGATTTTGTGTTTGCTGATTCTGTAGCCTGTTATGCCCCGCTTCCGTATTAACGACTGTAGGAATAATTATTACATTGATATTATACTTTCTTGCAAATGTGGCCAGGTACTCATTTCCTACCGAAACTTTATACGACCAATGACAGATTTTCGATACTTTTCCAAAGTTCTTTAAAGAAGAGGCTCCTTTATTATATTCTGACTTAAACGGGATCCAGATAGCATCATCAAAATCATATATTATCTTCTTCCGGAGAATTTTTGCAATCACCCATTCAAAAAAAGGGGGGCCTAATGGGGCGGCTTCCCGGTAAAGATACACATATGAATAACCGGATAGGCTGAACAAATCTATACATCTGCGAAACAGACCGGCTACAACTAAAAATAGTTTTTTGATTTTATTTCCGGGTGTGTATAATGCATGCCACCCGGTGAGGGAATAAAAATTGCTAACCCGAAACCGGATGCCATTTTCTTTTAATGCCGGTAAATAATGTTCAAACCGGAATCGCTGACCCGGCGAGATACCACCCGGGGCAGGAACAATAAAATATACAGAAGGCTGTTTGCTATTTTTTTTGTCCAACGGCATGCCAGAAAGGTGCTTGATTAGAAAAAATAATATTATCAAGTCCGGCTGTCTGCATCATAGTACGGATATGTTCTTTGGAAAACCGCTGTTCCAGCGGGGTGCCAAACCTGTCTAATGCATCATTACGAATGATGTAAAAAGAAGTGTTTTCATAAGAATGAAGCGGGATATAGGAACGAATCTTTTTAGAAACTCCAAAACCCTTCAGCAGCCTGCTGAACAATACGAAGGGCATATAAAAAAATACAGCCAAAAAATTACAGAAGAATTTCTTCAACCCATCCGGCATCTTACTAACCACCTTTCTTACAAGATTAGAGAGAGAGAAAAGAGTCTTGTATAAAATGCCCCGGTTATCAAGATTATAATACAGGTATACCAGGAAATACCCACCGGGCTTTATCTTTCGTATACAGGCATCCATAGCTTTCTGTGTATCCGGAATATGATGCAACACACCGAGACTAAATCCAAAATCAAAGTAATTATCCGGAAATGGCAGGTTGTCAATAGAAGCTTGATATAAAGAAACGTTTTCAACTTCTTTTAAAACATTACTGGCAGATAATATAGCTTCACTGGGATCTATAGCTGCCACATATCCTGCTTTATCATGAAAGTATTTAGTCCATCTTCCCGTTCCACACCCGAAATCGGCAGCTATCTTGTCTTTGCCAATCATAGCAGGAGTTACGATATCAAAATAGACGTCCCCGATTTTTTTGATTTCTTCGTCCTTGAATTCATGAAATGCTTTCCATTCTTCACCAAAAGAATGAACAGTGTTAAGATCAATGTTCTGACCCAAATCATCATAACATTTAATATGATGATTATTTAACGCTATTACCCGTGCCGGTTCTTTATTCTCTCTTATCATATTTTAAAACCTAGTCTTAAAAAAAAATTAGCCAATCAGTTGTCTGTATACTTTTTTGTAAGAAGCAACCCCATTTTGCAAATCGTAATATTTATAGGCTGATGCCCGGGAAATTTCTTTATTATGTTGTAAAAGGTTTTCTAATTTCCCGGCAACCTTTTCATAAGTTGCCAGGCTAAAATCGTTAACCAGGATTCCGGCTTCAGATTCTGTAACAATACTGCCGGTGTCACCTATATCATTACAGATAAGCGGGATGCCCATTCCCATTATTTCCCCTTGCTTTGTTGGGGAAGATGCTTTTTTTGAGTACACATCCTTTATAAAAAAAATACTCCAATCGCTGACAGATAAATATAGCGGCACTTCATTGCGGTTAGCAGGCTGAACCAGGATATCATTCTCATTGATTCCCCTGCTGACTGCCTTGCTTATAATTTGCTCTCTGCTATCTTTTGTAATAAAAAGAAACTTTACGTCCGGAAAAACCTTTTTCATCACTGCAAAAAAATCAAGCATTTCATCAGTCATATACCATCCGCCCAGGGAACCGAGATAACTCAAAATTTTATTGTTACTGTCTATACCCAGTAATTTTTTTGTATGCTGTTTGTCATCCTCACTGATTTTATGATAATCAAAATGATCTAAGTCTGCACAGCAGGGAATTACTGTAATTTTTTCCGCAGGTACGACATACGTCTTTATTAATTCTTCTTTGCCTTTCTCTGTAAGTGAAATAATATGAGCCGCCTCGCTGAAATATTTTTTCTCTTTCTTTTTATACCGATTGTATAAAAAACGGTACAACGGATTTTTAATTTTCCAATGACCGCTATCCACTCTTTCATCCACCCAAAAACCACGCATATCAAACAAAAAGGGGACGCCAAAACGATGCAGCAATTTTATCCCTGCTGCCGCAGCCACATAACTGCGGCAATGAATCATATCAAATTTTTTTTCTTTATGTAGCCGGATGGCTGTTGCATTTAATTGTTGCTGATCGTATACCTTGGAGAGAAGAGGCGGTTGGGTGGTAAACAGCAATGTTTCCCATTCAATCCCCATTTCTGTAAGCATTCGCCTTACCTCATTTCCTGATTCCTTTAGTCGTTTTTTTTTCTCAACGCTCAGCAGGGTGAATTGATATCCCAGCTTCGTTAACTCCCGCAGGTAGGGAATCACCTGCGATTGCCCTAATGGGTCAGTCATCCCATCATATGAAATAAATAAAACCCTTTTTACTACTACATCCATTTCTTATACCACATTTGAAACATCAGCAGGTACCATATCTTAGTATGTAATTGCTCTTTACCATTATAAAATTGTCTGCAAAGTTCTTTTACTTCATTAACGTTGAAAAGACCCTGCTGCTCAAGAAACACAGTATCTGTTGCTTCATCCACAAATACTTTCAACTCATTTTTAAGCCAGTCCGCAATAGGTATTCCAAAACCCATCTTTGGCCGTTCCATCATTTGCTGCGGCACATATTTATGTACTATCTGGCGGAGCGGGTATTTTTTAATACCCTTATGCAATTTATAATCAGAAGGGAGTTGCGCTGCAAACTCTATTATATGCTGATCCAGGAAAGGTTCTCTTCCTTCAAGGCTTACACACATTCCGGCACGATCTACTTTTTGCAAAATATCATCAAGCATATAGGTTTTATAATCAATAGCCATCATATAACTCAGATCGTCGTCAGATCCGGGCTTTAATAGCTGATCAAAATTAGAAGAAAGTTTTGCCGGTGCGTTTAGAAACAACTTATTCAATTCATCAGAAAAATAAATACTGCTCATATTCTGCAACATCTCTTTTGTACTGTTATCCTTCAGTAAATGCATTAATTTTTTATACCGGGTAGTAAAAAGGGGCTTGTTGCTGAAATACGGAATTTTATGTGCCGGAATATGTTGCATTAATGCCGCTGCACCTTTTCTCAATGGTGCAGGTATTTTATTAATCTTATTCTTTACCCTGCTTATATAATCATACTTATTATACCCGGCAAATATTTCATCTCCCGCATCTGCACTTAATGCTACGGTAACTTTCTGACGTGCCAGTTTACTTACCAATGTGGTGGGGATAGCACTGCTGTCTGCAAAAGGTTCATCGTAGTAAAAAGGTAAATCTGGTACAATTTCCAATGCCTCCCGGGAGGTGCAATAGTATTCCGTATGATTAGTACCCAGGTGGGCAGCCGTTGCTTTTGCAAAGGGTGCCTCATTTAAGCCTTTGTCATGTACACCAATAGTAAAGGTGTTAATCTTTGAGGTACTGTTTTTTTGAAGCAGTGCGGTAACACAGGTACTGTCATATCCTCCACTAAGGAAAACTCCTACCGGCACATCCGCTACCATACGATACTGAAAAGCTTTTTCCAGTATACGTTCTGTTTCTGCTATTGCATCCGGTAAACTGATAGTGAGTTTGGGCTTATTATAGTAGTCGAGTACATCCCAATATTTTTCAATGGTAACCTGCTGGCTTTTTAGTTGAAGAGTCAGCGTATGGCCGGGTGGCAGTTTATAGGTATGATTGAAAATACAATGTGGGGTGGGTACATATCCATACTGCATAAAGGCTGCCACGGCATCCGTATTCATTTCCTTTTCAAAATCCGGGTGCTGGTGAAATGATTTAAGTTCAGAAGCAAATAAAAACAATCCTTTTTTATGATACCAGAAAAAAGGTTTTACCCCTGCCCTGTCCCTGACACAAAAAACAATTTGCCTCAGCTTATCATAAATGACAAAAGCGAACATACCAATAAACCTGTCTATACATTTATTACCCCATTCCTGGTAGGCGTGCAGTATTACCTCTGTATCTGAGTGAGTGGAAAAAGCATGTCCCTTTGTTATCAATTCATCCCTTATCTCATTATAATTATAAATTTCACCATTAAAAACAATGTACAGATCTCCATACTGCATAGGTTGGGAAGCAGCATTGCTCAGATCTATAATGGATAACCTGCGGTGGCCAAGACCGGTAATTGCGTTGCCGGTGGTATCTGTAAAATGTCCATCGCCGTCTGGTCCACGGTGTTGCAGGATATTGGTCATCTTAGGCAATACCTCGCCGGTTGTTTTCTTATTAAAATCTATAAACCCTGTTATTCCACACATTATAATATCTTATTTTTTAATTCTTCATCTGTAAATACCATGAATGATTAACCAGTTGTAATGTAAAATTTATCATACAAATATTACTACTGATTACTCTTTTGAAAGCCAAACCGTTAATTGCATTCCGGTATTTGTCCATTTCATTATTTTCCGCAATGGGAAATGAAGAAATTTTGGAATGTGGTAAATATCACAAACGTAATACTCATGAAATTTGATTTTATACCCCAGTTTTTTTGAAAGTTCAGTAAATGAATTGTATCCAAATTCGTACATATGAAAAGGAGAATGCATAGGGCTGATATTTGTTACATAATTAGTTCCGGCTAACCTATAATAGATATTAAAAAGCCTGGCAATCAGGTGCTTTGAGGAAGGTATCTCAATATGAATAATCCCTCCCGGTTTAAGCCAGTGCATTGCCTTTTCCAGGCAAAAAGCAGGATGGTACAAATGCTCGAAAACGGCGCCAAATGATATAAAATCGAAAAAATTTTCTTCATAATCCATATCTTCTATTTTTCCCAGGCGAAGTTTTTCGGGTGGAATATTCATCTTTGAAAGTGCCCTTTCATAAAAAGATTCCGATGGCTCAAAGCCATATGCATCAAACCCGGCATTAGCTAAGGAGAGCATAGATTTTCCAATTCCCGCTCCCACATCAAGTGATTTCATTCCCGGTTGCACATCAATTATTTTCTTTAACGTCACTATTTCACTTGCAAAATAGTCAGGCGTCCATTTAAAATATTCTGGTTTCCAATAACTTTCAGGAATTATCCCGTAATGATCCTGAATATCAAAAGGTTTTGGCTGAGGAGAAGAATATATTAACTGACACTTCCTGCATTTTTTTACTGAAACGGATATGCCTGTTTTTCTCTTAGGTCTAAAACCCTGCGTTCCATTTAAACGTTGTCCCATAACCTTATGATGGTCTGCAGGATCTCCACACATTTCACAATGTGTAATCTCTTCAAAATAATATCTTTTAAACTGTTCCATATATGTTTTATTGTATAAAAACTGCCAGGCATTAATAGCAGCTTCTGACTGTACTAAAATTACCAGTTAAGTTATTTTGATTTTAATTACTGATTCCTCGTCCTGACATATAACACGGCGTTATATATCATCACCATGCCGAAGGGGTGGCAATGACTGTATATTGTTTGAAAGCAATATTTATATCAATGATAGAAAAATGTTCCTGTCCTGTGCCGGTAATATTATTGTCCGCAGGCTCAGCAAGAAAACACTCAGCATCATCAGGCTCCCTGTGCTGAATAGTTTGGATAATAAACCGGAGAGGCTCCTGGTTGTATCCGGGGAAGATGAACCCTGCTATTCCGTACATGATATTGCCGGCTTATCCGGAGGTATTTTCTTCTTACCAATATAAATGCGAGAAGGAAAAACAGCCAGATGGTATAAGAAAAAACTTTTGTAGCCTTTTGAAAAATAATCGCCTTTGGTGCAGAAAATGTATTGACAGCTCCATAGGAATAGTTCATAAAAATATCCAATGTTTTTTCCCGTGGATATTGATGATACGCTTTTAAAAGTATTTCGGGGTTTTTTGACAGAAAGGCAATACTCGGGTGATTATAGGCATTCAGCACAGCAACACTTGGCTCCATATCCGGATCATAAAAATGCCAACTCCCATTATAATACACTTCAAAACAAAAATGCCCGTTCTCTTTTCCTTTGAATCCCACTTTACGGGTAGGGAATCCTTTCTTCTGAAGGATTTCCATGAAAACGATGGACTGTTGGCTACAGGCAGCATAAGGATATTTTAAAATATCGTCCGGAACAACAATGGCACTTAATCCTTCCATCGTAACACCCGAAAGCATCATTGCCATATAGTTGTTGCTCAACCCGTATGAGGAGTAACCGTGATAAAATCTTTTCCGTATTACTGAAGAAACAATGTCGGGATATATTTCATCCAGTTTTATAGATGAGTTGGTGCTGGCTTTTTCCATATAAAGTCCGTCACAAAAAGCAACCAGTTTACTAACTGTATTAAGTGTTTGTAAAGAAGGATCAAATTCTTCCTTCGAATCGTACTGAGGCCTATCATAGCCTAGTCTTTGTATGACAGACTGAGAACCTCCTGCTAACTGGTAACCCGTCAGCAACAGGGAAAAATTGAAGGCAATGAACAGAAATATTTGCAGAACAAAAAATAGTCGTTTCACGGATTGGTCGTTGACAGGTATTGGATAATGATTTCATTTCAAATATAGTTATAACTTACAGGTGTCAAAATTTACGACTGATCTAAACAAAAAGATTGAGCAGAAACACTTATACGAAATCGTAAACTTTCTATTGACGCCACGAATGTTTACGATATTTCCTTTTTTTGCAGCAACGCTTTTATCCAACCGGAAAAAGTAGCAGCATCAATGGTCAATGTAATTATTATTAGTAACAGGAAGGCTGCCGGATTGAGTAATGGTTTTAATCCGAACTCAAACCGGTGCGATACTATTCTTTTTGCTGCACGGGCTGCTATCCACAAAGGCAACAGTAAAAGCCAGTACCAGCTATGAAAAACAGCCAGTAACACCACCAGCAGCATTACTGCATATTGCTTTGCCACACCATAATGCCAGAACGCCTGCCGGCCTGCCCACACATTGTATTTGGAATACAATACAAATTTTTGATACGTTGTGCTGAGGTCCGGACGAAGTTGCCAATACACCATTGCTTCCGGTGCTGTTGCTATAATGGCACCCTGTTCTTCTGCCTTTTCCATAAATATGAGATCTTCTGCAGCCCGCCAATCAGGAAACCCGCCTGCTTTTTCCCATACTTCTTTTTTTAAAAGACAGGAAGCAATTGACTTTGTTCTGATAGCACCCGGTCGTAATGCAGGTACATAAGCTATCGCTGCACACTTTTCAAATAAACTATTAACCTGGGGCGAAAAATTTCCGTAAATAATAGCAGCTTCCGGATTTTCATTTGCTTTTTTTACCAGGTTACCAAGCCAATGAGTATCCAGTTTAATACCTGCATCAGTAAATGCTATCCATTCACAAGCCGCCTGTTGAGCCCCGATATTTCTTCCTTTCCCGGGCATTGCCCTTCCGGCTTCTACAATGCGAAACAATGGATCATCCGCAATCAATTGTTTTATCAGCTGAACAGTGTTATCCGTTGAACCGCCATCCACCAGTATAATTTCCTCTGGCTGAAATGACTGATTTTTTATTGTCGTTATTAACCCATCTATTGTCTGGCGTTCATTAAAGACAGGGATGATTAAAGAGACTGAAATTATTTTAGCCCTTTTTATTATCAAGAAAATTTATTTTTTCGTCCAAAAATATTTTTCATCCCCTTATATATTTTTGACCCTCCGAAACTGCAATACAAAAATTTACGCATGCCTTTCAAAGAAAATAAACTACCCGGGTATTGCTTAATGGCTGCTCTCCCCATTCTGGCGGCCGACTTTTTATCATTCCCCACCAGGTAATACCCGCCACTGGTAAAATACATATTCATCATGGCTTTTTTCTTAGCCTTACTAATTTCCGGTGTTAAATCGGCACGGGAAAAAAATTTGCGATACATGTATTCCAGCTCCGGTGCTGCCTTTACAGATTGGGCAACTGTTTTTGAATCTGCATGCAACCGATAGGTTGACCACAATTCTGGTATGTAATCAATCCTGAAATATAACCCTGCTCTTAACCAAAAATCCCAGTCCATGAAATAATAAAATTTGGGATCCAATTCACCTGCTTTTTTTACTACATCCCGCCGGATAAAAGAGGATGGCTGTGAGATTGGGTTTTCACAATTAGTAACAAAATCCAAATAATTAAACGGTGGTAATGGCCGGGTTCTTTCCAAAGGTGTTCCATCTGATTCAGTATACAGAGAATCTGCAAACACAATACCTGTTTCAGGGTGTGCCTGCAGGTATTCAACACCTGCTCTTACAGCACCCGGTAAATAAGTGTCATCAGAATTCAGCCAGGTTATTATTTCGCCATTTGTTAAACTCCAGCCTTTATTAATGGTAGGCGTCTGCCCCATATTTTTATGTGTCTCCCATCTTATACGACCGGTATATTCCTGTAAAATTTTTTCTGTATCATCCGTGGAGCCATCATTCAATACATATAACTCGATGTTTGGATAATCCTGTGAAAGCACACTTTCAATAGTGTCTCTTAAAAACATTCCCTGGTTATAGGCCGGAGTGATCACCGTAACTAAAGGCAAATCAATATTATTCATAACAATCAACAGTTGCTTTTATTATTCAAATCAATTTCAGGAAAAACTGCATTTAAGGTTTTTATTTATAGCTACATAGTTGCTCAAAACATGTATCTCAATATCGGTATTATACTCTTTAATCTCCAATAACCCATTTCTCAAAAGCTTGTAGATATGATACTGAGGCGAAAGCAATTGAAAAAAATCGTATAGGTAAGTTTTAGAAAGATAGTTGGCAGCACCAAACTCAAACTGTATGAAGTCAACCTGGTTATTAAGCAACATCTTTTCTGCACCTTTTAATACGAACAAATCATGTCCTTCCACATCAACTTTCAAAAAATGAATGTGGTTGATTTTTCGTGTCAAACAAAAATTATCAACTGTGTCAAAATCTACATCCTCTGAAAGATCAAGGGAAAATCCATCCTTAGAAAAATCCTTGTTATACAAACCCCCTACTTCGCTATAATCGCTGCTTGATAAAAACTTTAATTTCTGTACTTTATCACTCAATCCAATTTGAAAAGGGTAGAAAAGAGGTATGGTATTTTCCAGTTTCTTTAACTCAGAATATACTTTTGAAAAAGGTTCGAATGCATAAATATGACGGTTCTGACTAAACGAATCATTTAGTTGCTTTGAATAATTACCAATATTGGCGCCTATATCAAATAGTACAATTGGAGCTGCATTATCCTTATAGTAATTATTTATATTCTTAATAAAAAACAACTCACCGTTATTTTTAATATTTGTATTCCTGTAATTAAGACCAACCAGAGATATGTTTTTCAGGATTTCATAAAACTTTTTAAACTTCTTTGAGCCAAAAGTTGGAGACAAAAGTGAGAATATAATTTTTTTCATGATCACTATAATTAATTATTTGCTCTTCTATGCTTTATTTAATGCTGCCTGTATCATTTCAGTGACTGTCTTCTTCATATCATACTCAAAGTTCCAGTTCGGGTAATGCTGTTGAAATTTTCGTACATCGCTTACATACCACATGTGGTCACCGCTGCGGGCTTCGTCCAGTATGGTATAGCTTAATTTATAACCGCTGATTTCTTCTATCAGCTTAATAGCTTCCAGCATAGAGATATTGGCGAACCGGGAACCGCCGATATTATACACTTCCCCCTGTTTGGGTGCCTGGAAAAATTCCCAGAAAGCATTGATCAGATCTTTGCTGTGAATATTATCCCGCACCTGTTTTCCTTTGTAGCCAAAAACACGGTACGGTTTATCGTTCACGGCGCATAAAATTAAATACGCCAGGAAACCATGCAGCTCGGCACCGCTGTGTGCCGGGCCGGTAAGGCAACCGCCACGGAAGATGGCCGTATTCATACCAAAATATTTCCCATACTCCTGCACCATAATATCGGCTGCTGCTTTGCTGGCGCCGAAAATGCTATGTTTGGAATTGTCAATACTCATCGTTTCATCTATTCCAAATTCATGAAAAGGATGAGATGCAGCTATCTCCCAACGGGTTTCCGTTTCTACCAATGGCAGATAATTGGGAGTGTCGCCATATACTTTATTGGTACTGGTAAAAATGAAAACAGCCGACGGGCAATATTTACGGGTTGCTTCCAGCATATTCAATGTGCCCGTAGCATTTACACCAAAGTCCGTAAAGGGTTCTTTTGCTGCCCAGTCATGCGAAGGCTGTGCGGCAGTATGAATAACACCGGCTATCGAACTGCTGTATTCAGCAAATACTTTTTCGATGGCCGCATAATCCCTGATGTCTATGGAATGGTGTACATAATCCGCAAATTCATTTTCCAGTTTTTTCTGGTTCCATTGGGTGCTGGCAGCTTCTCCAAAAAAATAGGAACGCATATCATTATCAATACCAACTATTCGAAATCCTTTTTGATGAAAAAACTTACTTGCTTCACTGCCAATGAGGCCGGCTGAACCGGTTACAATAATTGTTTGCATTTATTAAGCCTTGTATTTTTTTATGATGAATCTTTTTGCAATTAAGACACTAAGTTCTATTTCAGTTTACGCTGTTCTTCCTTCTTTGTGCCTAAGTGTCTTTGTGGCTACGCCTTTTTCTTATTTGTGCTTTTGCGGAACCGGCTACATAATTGTTTTGCATAGGTCCGGGGTGTCTTTAATTTACTCCGCTCTTCTTGGGAAATACTTGTCCCTTAATCTTAACATTGGCAATTCTATCAAATAAGACATTAATACCCCCAATCCAATGCTCCCAAAAAAATAAAAGATAAAACTCAGTAGTACCATCTGGTAGCTATAGTTGCCCTGTAAATACTGCATATGCATGTAATCTTCGCCAACCATGTATCTTACTATGTACATATGGAACAGATAGATACTGTAAGAATAAAAGCCAACTTTTACCACCCGGTCAAATAACCACCGGGTTATTATTGCTTTTAATTGCTTAGTTATGTTCTTTTCAAATAAAAAGGTCAGCAATAAAAAACTAAAAGATATATAGATTAATGTAAAACCAATCGTTTTAATGAAAAAGGAATCCGTCACAATATAAAAAGGAGTAAAAGAAATTAAAGGGATTGCCAAAACCCAGATAAGCTTTCTGTATTTTAAGTAGAGGGAGTTCAGCCCATCGTACTTAAAATAATAAAAATATGAAATCATGACACCGGCAAACAATGAATCAATCCGCAGATGCACCCCTGTAAAGTTGATCATACTGGATGGATAAAGGGAATTGGAGATAATCCTGAGTATGAAGCATAATGAAAATATTAATAACCCTACCCTGAGAAATAATTTATGATCCTGAAGTTTCTTCTTTTTTATCATTAGAAAAAGAAAAAGGGCCAGAAAAAAATAGAAAAATTCCTCAACCGACAACGACCAGTGATGCCCCCAAAAACCGTAAAAAAAACTTTGCAAAAAGAATACTTCTATAACTGATCCGACTAAAATTCCATTACTGTTCAGAAATAGTATTTTTGAGTCCGGGAAAAAATACATGTCAGGTAAAAAAACAAGGAAGATAATTGAGACAAAAATTGAAAAATAGAATAAAGGGTAAATTTTAAACCCCCTTCGGATCAGGAAAAGTTTTGGCCGGATATTTCCGTACTTTATATACTCTGAAAAAAGTAAGCCGGAAACAAGGAAGCCGCTTAACACAAAAAACAGATCCACCCCTATCCAGCCCATATTATTAACAGGGGTAAAAAACCAGTGATGACTGCACAAAACAAGCATAACTGCTATTCCCCGCAAAAAATCTATCGCCTCCGACCTTTTAGTTGCTTCTATTTTCATTTACCTGTTAAAAAAATATCAGGTCATTTTAAAAATTTATTGAATCGCAGCTTTCAAACGGCGAATCCATAAAGGATACGTTGACTTACAGGTTTCCATCAGCGGAAAATTTGTATCCGCACTGCGGGGATTCCTTTTCACTTCTGCTGCTGCATGCACAAAGCAATCCTGGTATGCGGTTGTCATTCTTTCAATACTATAATTTTTTCCTGTTTCCCACGCCATTTTACGCAGCGAATAAACAGCGGCAGGGTCAGCCGACAGCGATATTATTTTTTTTACAAAACCTTCCGTATCGCCGATTGGAAATACAAAACCATTTTGTCCGCTGCTGATTAATTGTTTGTTGCCACTTTTAATATCCGTAACCAACGGGCAGCATCCGTTTGCCATCGCCTCGATCAACGCAATACAAAAACCTTCATACGCTGATGTAAGCAGAAACAGATCCGACTGACGAAGATGAGTAACAACTTCTTCTGTTTTCAGCCAGCCTAAGAGTTCTACTTTATTTTCACTGATCTCTTTTTCTAAACTGCTTTGCAGGACAGGCATTTCCGGCCCGTCACCAATTACTTTCAGGTGAAAGGCAATATTGCGGGCAGCTAATTGCTGTGTAATTTTTATAAGATCAGAAACCCGTTTTTGCTCTTCTACCACACGGCCAACATAAATTAACTGAAGTATGTTGCCGCCATGTTCAGCAGGCGCCACCGGGTTTGTTACCACACCATAGGGTATCCATGCTGTATCAGCAGCCGGAAATTTGCAATCCGATACATAATGATTGCACACTTCATCGCTTACACCAATAGCTTTTGTTACAAAAGACTGGTAATGCCTTGCCGGTAAATAAAAAGTTTCAGAATCTGTATGACCGATTGTAACAGTGGCAATATCTGAACGTAAATAAGGAAGTGCCACCCAGGCAATATCCGGCGAAACTGAGATCATATAAATATCCGGCCGCAGATCGTTCACCCATTTTGCAAAAACCGGTGCTGCATCTTCTACCAAAGCATTTTTTTTCCAAAGGCCTGTATGAACCGTAGCCCCGGATTCCTGTATTTGTTTTTCTATTCTTTTATCAGGGGTACTTTTTACCACCAAATGAACTTCATGACCCTTTTCTTTCAGTCCTTTCATTAATAATGAAAGAAAAGTTTGGGCACCACCGATGAGCGATCCGTGTAGAGTAGTATCAGCAATAACAATCTTCATGAAGAGAACCTAGTCTGTCTTTTGCAAAATATGTTTTTCAAAATCAATCAAAGGGATTGTAAGATCACAACCCTTGCCCACCAGTGGCATTTCTGAATCAGGAATTCCATTATAATAATAATATTTATGATCTAATGAATCAGAGAGATGCCAATATCCCACATTAGAAGGAGCATTTTCTTTTCTTCGAAGCTCAATAACATTTTTACCCGGCTGCATAAAAATACAATTGGTTAATCCGGCTCCATGTATGCCCAGTAATGTATCACAGGTGGAAAAGATATTTACCTGTTCAGCAAGGCTTAAATCTTCGCCATATAAAATATCAAACCCATTGTTTTTCAACACCTCAATAAAGGCAGTTTCATTTACTACTTTCCGGAAAGGGGCTTTATCTCTTGAAATGTAAATTCTTTTATTGGCCGGTTTACTTTCTCCAATAAATTTATGTTGCAGCTTCTTCATCAATTCGGGATGCATTTGCCCTGACCTGGTAACGCTTGAGATATAATACAGGTTTTTGATTTTGTATAATTCTGTTTCTTTCATCAGAATTATATCTTCAAACCTGAGTTTCAACAATTCCAAACTCTCTAACCCTATGCTTCTGATGTAAGAAATATCCGGCAGCAGTAACGTAAATTCATTTACCGCATTTTCAATACAAAGTAATTTCGGCAACACATCCACGAACCAATGAAAATGACCGGCTGACCAAAGATCTGTTACCAGCAGGTATTTTTTATTATTATCTAATCGTATTTTTTTTCCGGTAAGTATTTTCTTAGCCAGGTGCCGCATCCGGTAATAAGACCTGTGATCCTGCGATGCAAGTGTTTCTTTTATTAATAATCCTTTATGATAAACAACGGAGTCCGGAGAAACCCATGCATTGTTTATTTTTTTTAAATAAGAATCAAATGTGCGATAGCAAGACTGGTCTTTAAATTCCGTAACATCACAGTCTGCCATATTTACCGGCCAACGATGTTGAACTTGTATAGCCGGTATCAGTATTTTTTTTTTCTCTCTCTCCATTATAAGCTACTCTTTGCTCTGCTTCTATAATAGCCTGTTTCAGTTGCTACAGTTTCGATAGTTATTCTTTGGGGATTCAAGGATACTTATTTTTTTAGAAATCTATTAATTTTACTCCGGATCCAAACCTTCTCTTCCAGGTTTGTCAACCTTACCCAGGTGATAAGTGAATATGCCACCAAACTAATGGGCAGCATTAAAATAAGCCAAAGCGAAAAATTATTATAAAAGAGGGCAAATAATACAACAGGAATAAACACCAGAAAGCCAAAAATAAAACCATCAAGATAGCCCCGGAGATTAAAAGAAACACCTGTATATTTTTTAGCAAGCCATATAAATATTAAAGCATTTACGATTTCACGTATACTCCATGCTGTAGCCGCACCCAGTATACCAAACCTGCTGACAAGAAAAAAAGCGAGAGCAGCATAAGGAATAATTTCAATTAAATAGAATCTTGCAAAAATATCCGGCCTTCCCGATGACAAAAGTACACAGTTAGGAATGTAAACAAGAATACCAAAAAAAACTCCAACAAGCAGAATGTAAAAAGGATAAACACTTTCAATTCCAAACTCTTTACCAGCCCAGATGGTAAAAAAGGGTTTTGCAATAACCAATAAAACCATGATAGAGGGTACTAGCCCAATCAAACTTATTCTGACACTCCTTGAAAACAATGTATTAAGTTGTATTTTTTTATCCGGTGCCAGAAGTTGTGAAAAAGCGGGGATCAATGTCTGAACCATGGCCATAGAAAACATGGTTGTCATATTGGCAAAAGTAAAGGCAATGGAATAGTAGGCTAAGGATTGAACTGAAACAAGCCGGGGTAATAATAATTTTTCAAGGTTATTAGTTATAAGAAGACCTATACCATATAAAACGACATTACCTCCAAACTTCATCAGGGGTTTGATGAAAGCATTGCTTATAGTTGGTTTATAAAGTTCAGGTAACAGCCTTCCTGAAACAAAAATATTACCCAGCAGAATGGCTAAGGCGGCACCAAAAGCAACAATAGTAGCCTCTACAATTCCGCCGCCAAAGTATAGAACAACCGGAGTTATTAAAATCATTAAAATTTTACTTCCGGCATTGATGAGCACATTCAAATCCATCCTCATCCTGGACAGCTGTGGTGTATTAACCACCCCGGAAATAACGCTGAGCAAAAATGCTGCAGAAGTAATCTTTAAAGCAACGCTTGCCTGGCTATACAAATGAACGGGTACCTTAAGCAAATCTCCCACTATCCAGCCGGAGAAAAAGAACATTGGCAACGCTATAACCAGCGAAGATAAAAAGGCGATATAAGCTGCGGTCCGTACATATAATCCCTCCTTTTCCCGGGAATGTTCTGCATATGCATGTGAACCGAATTTAGTAGAGGCCAAACTCATTCCAAAATCGGCATAACTAAAATACCCTGATACCAACCCTACCAATATCAGCACACCATAGGACTCAGAACCCAGGTAACGGATAACAAAAGGTGTGGCAATAAAAGTGGCTATAAGCGGAAGCACCTGTCCCGTCAATACCCAGAAGCTTCCTTTAAATACCTTAACGGTCATCCCATGTGTTGGCCGCACATTTTCAACAGGCAAGTCATCTTCTGTAACAATATTATCCGCCAACTTTTTGGAATTTGTGAGATTAATTACTGGTGTTTAAGAATATAATAAAGCTTTTAAAGAGATGAATAGCTTCTTTATCACCGGGGTTGAAAATAGTTTCTGATGTGGTGTACCAACTGGATTGGTTTTATTGTTTCGGCAAGCGGGAAGCCCCTGCCTGCTAATATATCTTCATACGATTTTGTATGCAGATCTGTAAAACCTTCGCTGAATTCAAATTCTTCTCCATCAATTGCCAATAAACGGAATGTTCTTTTACCTGCATCTTTTGCAGCCTGCGGCAATGTGTCTGCATTGATACTTAAAAACCATTCCACATCTGCTTTTTCCAGCATCACCATTCCGGATGCTATATCGCTGGTATGTTGTGTAACTATATTTTCCTTGACCTCCCCGAATATCCAGATCAGCATATCAAAAAAGTGTACGCCGATATTAGTGGCTATTCCACCACTCTTTTGTATATCACCTTTCCAGCTGTTATGATACCAATGCCCTCTTGAAGTAATGTAAGTGAGATCAATTTTATATTTTTTCCCGGCCGGGCCATTTTTTATTTTTTCACGCAATGCGATAATAGCCGGGTGCAACCGTAATTGCAAAATAGTATAAACATTATGCCTGGTTTCTTTTTCTATTTCCATCAGCGCTTCTACATTCCAGGGGTTCAGTGTCAGTGGCTTTTCACATATTACATCAGCGCCTATCCGTAAGCCAAATCGTATGTGTGCATCGTGCAGGTAATTGGGCGAACATACACTTACATAATCAATATGGATTTTCTGGCGTTTCAGTTTCTCTACATGCCGATCAAACCGTTCAAACTCAGTAAAAAAATCTGCTTCAGGAAAATAACTATCAAGTATACCAACAGAATCGTGTTTGTCCAACGCTGCCAGCAGGTTGTTACCAGTGTCTTTTATTGCCTTCATGTGTCTTGGGGCTATATAACCACCGGCACCTATCAGTACAAAGTTTTTCATCCTGATAATTTTTTACAGATTCTTTTTAACGGAATTATTTTGCAAGATATATTCCTGTCCGCTTTCGGAGCAGGTAGCTTTATTATGTTGATCAAACTTCAGCTTGTGTCCAAACTCACTCATCCACCCGGTTTGCCTGGCAGGGTTGCCCACTACCAATGCATACGCAGGAACAGGCTTGGTAACCACAGCACCGGCACCGATAAAAGCATATTCACCAATTTCATTTCCACAAACAATAGTTGCATTGGCACCAATGCTTGCACCTTTTTTTACCAGGGTTTGCATATATTCATGCTTGCGGCTTACGGCACTGCGTGGATTAATTACATTGGTAAAAACCATTGAAGGCCCGAGGAAAACATCATCTTCACAAATAACGCCTTCATAAATGGATACATTATTCTGCACCCTTACATTATTGCCCAGTTTTACTTTCGGCGAAACAACAACGTTCTGTCCGATATTACAATTGTCACCTATTTCACATCCTGTCATAATATGACTGAAATGCCAAACCTTTGTGCCGTTACCAATCTGGCAACCGTCATCAACAATAGCAGAAGGGTGAACAAAAAAATTCATGATAGGTTTTTAAAAATACAAATACAGGAACACAGATAGCACGGATTGAACAGATTTTCGCAGAATTAAAATTGAGAGAAGCACAAAAACCCAACCTGACTTCATAAGAATTCTAAAAAAACGGAAACCCATGATTTTTGATTCTGTGAAGCAGAATTTATCTGTGTTCATCCGTTGGATCTGTCTTATCCGTGTGCTTGCATTCAAAACGTCTTGCCTGTTTCCCGTATTACCATTTCAATGCCCTGTTGCAAAGTAGTGGTAGCCTTCCAGCCCAGTTTATTAATCAGGCCGCAGTCTAATAATTTGCGTGGCGTGCCATCGGGCATTGCCGCATTAAAAAATATTTCTCCTTTATAACCAACAATATCTTTTATGAGCAACGCCAGATCTTTTATACTTATTTCCTGCCCGCTGCCAACATTTACATGCTGCGCTTCATTATAGTTGTTCATTAAAAACATACAAGCCTCTGCCAAATCATCAACATATAAAAATTCCCGTAGCGGACTGCCCGAACCCCAGATTTCTACCTGTGCCTGATTTTCTTTTTTCGCTGTCACCATTTTTTTTACCAGGGCCGGCAGCACATGACTTTTGTTTAAATCATAATTATCATTGGGCCCATATAAGTTGGTAGGCATGGCCGAAATAAAATTACAACCATACTGTAACCTGTAATTCTCACATAACTTAATACCGGCAATTTTTGCAATGGCATACGGCTCATTGGTATATTCTAAATAACCATTCAGCAGGTATTCTTCTTTCAAAGGTTGTTCAGCCAGTTTGGGATAGATGCAGGAGGAACCCAAAAAAAGCATTTTTGTTACCCCGTTCTTATAAGCCTGGTGAGTGACGTTGCACTCTATCATCAGGTTTTCATAAATAAAATCGGCCCGGTAGGTATTGTTTGCATGAATGCCGCCTACTGTAGCAGCAGCCATAAAAACATATTCCGGTTTTTCTGTAGCAAAAAAATCGGCTGCCGCTTGCTGATTCCTGAGATCTAATTCTTTTGATGTACGATACACGAGGTTGCTGCATCCATCTGCCTGCAATTTTCTTACAATGGCAGACCCTACCATTCCCCTGTGCCCGGCAATATATATTTTAGAATGCTGTTCCATAATCCGGCATCTTTTTCAGATGCTTTCATATTTTAGCAAGCTGATCAATTTTACAAACACTCATCATTACCACTTAACGAAAACTATTTAAGATTATAAAGATATTGTCCATAGCCGCTTTTTATCAACCCTTTTGCCTGCTCTAACAATTCTTCTTTGCTGATAAAGCCCATGCGGTAAGCTACTTCTTCAATACAGCCAATCTTTGTAGACTGTCTTTTTTCAATTACCCGTACAAACTCACTGGCATCACTCAGGCTTTCAAAAGTTCCTGTATCCAGCCAGGCGGTGCCACGGTCCAATACCCCAACTTTTAATTTTCCTGTTTCCAATAATATTTTATTGATGTCGGTAATTTCATACTCACCCCTTGCTGATGGTTCCAGGTTTTTAGCTATCTCCACCACACTGTTGTCATAAAAGTATAAACCCGGAACCGCAAAATTTGATTTAGGATTCGCAGGCTTTTCTTCAATAGAAATAGCTTTCAGCTCTTTATTGAATTCCACCACGCCGTAACGTTCCGGATCGGATACCTCATAAGCAAAAACACAACCACCTTCCACATCGATCATTGACCGCAATGTTTTACCCAAACCTGAACCATAAAAAATATTATCGCCCAATATCAAAGCCACTTTATCATTACCAATAAATGTTGAACCAATTACAAATGCCTGTGCCAGTCCATTGGGAACTTCCTGTACAGCATACTCGAAATGACAACCCACCTGGCTGCCATCCCCTAATAATCTTTTGAATTGTGAGCTATCTTCCGGTGTAGTTATAATAAGTACCTCTTTTATCCCTGCCATCATTAAAATAGACAGTGGATAATAAATCATTGGCT
>JANMFO010000231.1:0-14616 GCA_031374245.1 Chitinophagaceae bacterium
TGCTGTTGCTGCCAATGGTTTGCCGGTAATGGCCATCCAGTTTTTTCCGTGTAGTGGTGGTTTTTGTGTGGGCTGCGCCAGTAGAGAAATGGAAAAACAAATAGTATAAAATGATAATAAAGAAAGGCGTTTCATGTGTGATTGTTTTGTGTACTAAAGATAAGCTGCTAAGCCAATTAATAATTAAGAATTAATAATTGGGATTTCTGCTTTTTTAGGGAGTTTTTATTTTGTCGCCCAGAGATAAAAGAGAGAAAGAGGATGCTTCGCATCATTTGTATTCTCCTTTTATCTCTGGGCGAGGTCTATTTTTTTTGTCGTCTGTATTGCTGCTATCATCGTTCCTTGCGTCGCACACTTCAGCGATAGTAACACGGATGGGCATATGGTAATAGCAAAAATATATTCGACATCTCTTTATATCGGATATCACCTCACCTTAAAACTATTTCTGATTTGTATGGTCTCCGATTTCCTCTCCTTAAGGAGAGGAGTGTAGGTTTTCCGAAAAAAATAAATCGTGTTAAGGTGAGGTACTTTTGTAAATCCGTGTCATCCGTGTGCTGTATTAAATTAGTTTTGCATACTAAACCAACTCATTTGCCATCAACCGTTTTTCTGCTCACTCCGCCATTTACACAATTAAATACTCCGTATCCGGCAACGGCCTACCTGAAAGGTTTTTTGAATACGAAAAACATTACTGCCTTCCAGGCTGATTTGGGTATTGAAGTAACGATTGCCTTATTCAGTAAACAAGGACTGGAAAACCTGTTTACGCAAATAAAAAAAGACAATAAAGCCTTATCGGAGAATGCCGCAAGAATAGTTGCCCTGCAGGATGACTATATCCACAACATTGATGCGGTGATGCTTTTTCTGCAAGGAAAAAATCCAACACTGGCACATTTGATTTGCAAAAGAGATTTTTTACCGGAAGCTTCCCGCTTTGCACAACTGGATGATTTAAGCTGGGCTTTCGGCAGCATGGGCATACAGGATAAAGCAAAACATATTGCCACTTTGTTCCTGGAAGATTTATCTGACTTAATTAAAGAATGTGTGGATGAACATTTTGGTTTCAGCCGCTATGCAGAACGATTGGGAAGGTCGGCCAATAGTTTTGATGAGTTGTATACTTCTTTACAACAGCCTTATACTTTTATTGATACGATACTGATAGAAATTTTAGAAGCAAGAATGAAGACGGTGCAACCAAAGATGGTCGCTATATCTGTTCCTTTTCCCGGGAATTTATATACTGCCTTTCGCTGTGCCCAATGGGTGCAGCAAAATTACCCGGCAGTAAAAGTGACGATGGGTGGTGGTTTTCCCAATACAGAATTACGTTCGTTATCCGATGTACGGGTATTTGAGTTTTTTGATTTCATCACCTTAGATGATGGTGAAGCACCGATTGAAAACTTAATTGCACATATAGAAGGAACGAAAACGGTGGAAGAACTGAAACGGACGTTCACTTTGGTGGATGGGAAAATAGTGTACATAAATAACAAAGCCTGCACCGATTATAAACAAGGACAGGTAGGCACACCAGACTACAGCGATTTTTTACTGGATAAATATATTTCGGCGATTGAAGTAGTAAACCCAATGCACCGATTGTGGAGTGATGGCCGGTGGAATAAATTAACCATGGCACATGGTTGCTATTGGGGCAAATGTACGTTCTGCGATATTTCGTTAGACTATATCAAACTATACGAACCCATTGCTGCATTGTTATTGTGCGACAGAATGGAAACCATGATTGCACAAACAGGTGAAAATGGTTTTCACTTTGTAGATGAAGCCGCCCCACCCGCATTGATGCGGGCATTGGCGATAGAAATCATCAAACGAAAATTAACCGTCAGCTGGTGGACGAATGTGCGATTTGAAAAAAGTTTTACCCGTGATTTGTGTTTATTGCTGAAAGCATCCGGCTGTATCGGTGTATCCGGTGGATTGGAAGTTGCTTCGGATAGATTGCTGGAATTAATAGATAAAGGAATTACGGTTGCACAGGTAGCAAGGGTGAACCGCAACTTCACAGAAGCTGGCATTATGGTACATGCTTACCTGATGTATGGTTTCCCCACACAAACGGCACAGGAAACAATTGACTCTTTAGAAATGGTGCGGCAGTTATTCAAGAATGGTATTTTACAATCGGCCTTCTGGCATTTGTTTACCATGACAGCGCATAGTCCCGTGGGATTAAATCCTGAAAAATATAAAGTAAAAAAGAAAACAGAATTGATTGGCAGCTTTGCGAACAATGATATTGAACATATTGATCCGACGGGAGCCGACCATGAAAGTTTCAGTTTCGGGTTGAAGAAATCATTGTACAATTTTATGCACCAGATTGGTTTGGATGATTCATTACAGAAATGGTTTGATTTTCCCGTCTCTAAAACAACCGTACCGCCGGATTATATTTTAAAAGCCTTGAAAGAAGACGAATCCTTGTTGTTTAAACCAACGGCTAAAATCATCTGGCTGGGCAAACAAACAAAGGCGGAATCATTTACGCAATCTAAAAAAGGAAACACAAGAGAAATGCTGAGTGTAAGTTATGTTACCAAAAAACAAACACAGCAACTACAATTTACCAAAGCACAGGGAGAGTGGTTTGTTGCCATGCTACCCAAACTTTCAATCAGCAATGAAAAAACATACAGCCTGCAGGAAATAAAAGATAACTACGAAGCCGCCGGTTTGGAAGACTTTGAATTATTCTGGGATAATAAACCCGTGAGTACGATGAATAAGCTGGGATTATTAAAACTGTGAGCACAGATGAATACAGGATTATTAAAATGATTTCGCTGATTATACTCTTTAGTTAAGAAAGATTTTCTACGGTTACCATTTATGATTTTAGAAAAAAATCAGCGTTAATTATTAATAAAAAATCCTTTAATCAGCGATTTGCTTCTCAATTCTTTTATCAGGAATAAACCACATTCCCGCAACAATAAAATAACAAGCTACTCCCAACCAGGGGTTGATAAAAGCAAGTCCAATTCCGATTGCATACAGGACAACCGATATAATTCCTTTTCTATCAGTGCCAAGTGCTTTTGCCAAGGCTGAATCTTTTCCATGATGCGCAGCAAGACAATGGACCAGCCAGTAATAAGCTATGCCTGCCATAAAAGAAATACCCCCGTAGAGTACTACCGGCCAGGTGGCAAAATTATTTTCACCCATCCAACCAGCCGCAAAGGGGAATAAAGAAAGCCAGAATAATAAATGAATATTAGTCCACAATATGCTGCCATTTACTTTACTGGTAATGTGAAACGTGTGGTGATGATTATTCCAGTAAATAGCAATGTTGAGAAAACTTAACACATAACTTAAAAATACCGGTAACAACGGCTTTAATGATGCCAATGAACTGCCATGTGGTACTTTCATTTCCAATACCATGATAGTAATGATGATGGCCATTACACCATCGCTGAATGCTTCTAATCTTCCTTTTGTCATGCCCCCGGATTTTGTCTTTAAGTTTTAGTTTTCCTTTGCCCCTAAAGGGGGAGAACCCGAAATATACTTTAATTCAGATTGAATTAATAATTTACAAACAAATTAAATGCTTTTATATTTATCATGATATAAATATTTTATTAATGAAACAACAACTGGCACATATAGCTTTAGTAGTAAATGATTACGATGAAGCCATCGAATTTTATACAGAAAAACTTCATTTTACCTTAATTGAAGACACTGTTTTAAGTGAAACCAAACGATGGGTGTTGGTAGCACCGCCCGGTTCGGATGGTTGTCAATTATTGCTTGCAAAAGCTGCGACAGATGAACAAAAGAGCAGGGTAGGTAATCAAACCGGTGGCCGTGTATTCTTATTTCTGAATACGGATGATTTTTGGAGCGATTATAAAAGTATGATTGCGGCAGGAATCATATTTGTAAGAGAGCCGGTAACAGAACAGTATGGAACGGTTGCTGTCTTTAAAGATTTATACGGCAACCTGTGGGATTTGATAGAGCCGTTAAAATAAAATACTAAATTTAAAGTAAGAAATTATTGCGCATGCTTACAATGAAAATAAATAACGGACTTAATCTCGGAATTGAACGATATGAAAAGAAAGTTCGGCTGGTGGTGTTAGATAGAAAAAATGAACTGGCTTGCCGCAAAGAAATATTCAGCAACCTGCGCAAGTTTATTGCTGCTAAAGAAGCACATGCTTTTAAAGGACGCTTACAATTATTTAAACAAGGTAAACACATATGCATAGAAGTGAAAGGAGAGAAGTTGAGAACTGTTGCAGCAATTACATTTGGCAATTGTCTATCAAAATTAAAAGCTGAATAAAACTTTATCCATGCTCCGTCCTATTGATAATTGGTTTTTGCAACAGGAAGAACCGGCAAAAAGTTGCCTTGAATTTCTGCGGGTACATATACCAATGCTTGATAAACGGATTACGGAGGAATGGAAGTACGGGCTGCCTTTCTATTATATCAATGGAAAAATGTTTTGTTACCTGTGGGTACATAAAAAACTCAAAAAGCCCTACATCGGAATAGCAGATGGAAATAAAATTAATCATCCTGATTTACTGATTGAAAAAAGAAAACGGATTAAGATTTTGATAGTCGAACCGGATAAAAATATTCCTGTCAAAAAAATCAATAGTATTTTGAAAGAAGCAGCAAGCTTGCATAAAAATAAATAGTAAAATGATTTTCAGAGAAGCACTAATAGCGGATATTCCGAAAATGCAAATTGTCAGAAATGCTGTAACAGAAAACACATTGTCCAATCCGGATTTGGTGCCGGATAAGGATGTGGAAGATTATATCATTAACCGGGGCAAAGGCTGGGTGTGTGAGATAGATAAAACCGTAGTTGGTTTTGCCATCGTAAGTGTAACAGATAATAATGTATGGGCTTTATTCATTCAACCCGGATATGATAAGAAAGGAATTGGTAAAAAACTGCATGATGATATGATGAATTGGTATTTTAACCAAACCAGCACAACAATCTGGTTGGGTACCAGCCCGGGTACCAGGGCCGAGCAATTCTACCGGAAAGCCGGCTGGGCAGGAGTGGGAACACATGGAAAAGGGGAAGTTAAATTTGAAATGACAGCAGCTCAGTGGAAAGACAGGAGTTGAGTGCTGCTCTTCTAAAAAAATCCTTAATTTTAAGAGAGCCAAAAGCAACCCATTTTGGTCTGGTTGTTGTCTAACTATCTGTAATACGTAAACTTTGGTTGATATGAAAAAGATGGCATTCGCTTTTCTACCTCTTTTACTGGTTGGGTTTTTCCTTCCGGATACAGGTTTTTATTCTGCTTCAACTATTAAAATGACATTAGATAATATATACGACGGCCCTTATGTGCTGTACAAAAATGACCAGGTATTTATCAAAACAATTTTCGACGATGGTGGGATTAAGTCTGTAAAAGTTGATAGTATCAACATTTCTCAAAAAGGAGCCTTGTCATTAACAGTGGCTACAGACGAACCCGGAAAAACATTTTCAGTGAAGTTGAAGGATAACCTGCAGGTTGAAAAAAGCGAATATAAAAAAATAAGTAAGCAGGTAGTGATATCAGATATTGAAGGAAATTTTGGGGCTTTAAGAAAACTGTTACAGAATAGTGGTGTGATAGACAAAGATTTTAACTGGACTTTTGGGAATGGCCACCTGGTACTAACCGGCGATTTTTTTGATCGGGGCGACCGGGTTACTGAAGTGCTGTGGCTTGTTTATAGTCTGGAAGATAAAGCAAAAGCAGCTGGTGGCTATGTACACTTTGTATTGGGCAACCATGAAATAATGAATCTTAGTGGCGACCTGCGCTACCTGCATTCTAAATATGTGCAGGATACAGCTTTATTGAAAGAAAATTACGTAGGTAGCCTGTATGGCGAAAATTCGGAATTAGGAAGATGGTTAAGGACAAAAAACATTGTAGAAAAAATAGATGGCATTTTGTTTCTTCATGGCGGTATATCTGCTGACATGAACAGAATGGATATTTCGCTTAAAAAGATTAATGAAATATCCCGGCCTTATTATCCGGACAGTACTTATATGTATAATGATAAAAAGCTTGATACCATCTTTGGTGATTTTGGGCCTTTCTGGTATCGTGGCTATTACAAAGGAGCACCTGTCGCTTCAATATCACAGGTTGACAGCACACTGGAAAAATTTAATGTGAAACGCATTATTACAGGGCATACACTTATAGCTGATACCATAACTGTATTGCACAATGGGAAACTGATCAATGCAGACGTTCATCATGCCAAAGGCCATTCTGAAGCATTATTGATTGACGGGGGTAAGTATTACCGCATAACCATTGCCGGAGAAAAATTCCTGTTAATGGAGTAAAGCGATAAGCACCTGCTTTTTTCAGTTATTTTCGGGGGATGAAAGCAGCTACAATTCATGAAATAAAACAGGAACTTTTAACTGTTAAACCGGCAGCATTGGTAGAGCTGTGCCTCCGGCTTGGTAAGTTTAAAAAAGAGAATAAAGAACTGCTGACTTATCTTTTGTTTGAAGCCCACGATGAGCAAGGATATATTGCCGGGATAAAGAAAGAAATTGACGAAGAGTTTAGCACCATTAATCTATCCCATTTATATTTTGCCAAAAAAAGCCTTCGGAAAATTGTCCGCATCATCAATAAATATTGCCGGTACAGCGGTATTAAAGAAACGGAGATAGAACTCCGCCTTCATTTTTGCAGCACACTGAATGACTCAGGAATACCCATCGGGCAAAACCCTGTAATCAATAACCTGTACCTGGGGCAGTTAAAAAAGATACATTCAGTTCTTGCAACACTGCATGAAGACCTGCAATACGACTACCTGAAAGAACTGCAACGATTTTCCTGATTAACCCTTAGCTTTTTTGATGTTTAAAACTACCGGCCAATTAATTTTTCAGGCTCAGAAAGAATAGTTATTTTGGTTTGCTGTTTATCCAGTCCTTTTTAATGCATATAGTCGGATACAGTTGGTTATAATTTTTTCAGTAGCAATAATTCTTCTTATCAACCAAAACTATTAACATGAAAAAATTACTGATTTTTTTAATGGCGTTCAGCCTTTTTACAGCCTGCAATAACGACAAAGGAAAGTATACCCGTGATGATAAAAATGCTGATTACCGGAATAAAGATGATTACGGAGATGCTGACCGGGATAAAGAAAACAACAGTAACGATGATGGGTATAAGAGCGATGGGTGGACTAAAAGTGACAAAAGAGCATTTAATGAAAAATGCCTTAGCTCCATGGATAATGATGAGGAAAAAGCAAAAAAGTATTGTCCCTGCCTATTTGAAAAATTCAGTAAAAAGTATGCATCTATGCGAGAGATAGATGAAAGAAGTAACGAAGCTGAGGGGGAAAGGCTGGCTAAACAATGCGTAGAAGAAATAGGGGGTAATACCGATAATGAAGAAACAGGTAAGGATAAAAGCGATTATGCTGGTAGCTGGACAAGAAGTGACGAAAATAAATTTGTTGCGGAATGTTTCGGTACTGCATCAAAAAATGTTGGCGAAACCCGTGCAAATCAATATTGCGACTGCATGCTTGATAAAATTAAAAAAATGTACTCATCTTATAATGAAGCAAACCTTAAATTAGGAAGGATGTCTCAGGACCAGATTAACAGACTGGCTGAAGATTGTAATAATCAATAATTAGTAACTAAATTATCCCAAATTCTAAATAGATTTCAAATGAAAAGACTACTTATTTTTTTAATTGTATTCAGTTTGTTTGCAGCTTGTAATAACGACAAAGGAAACGGACGTAATGAAAAAAGAGCTGATTACCGGGAGAAAGATGATTACGGGAATAACGATGATCAGAGCAATGAAAAAAGCCGTAAGGATGATGACAGCAATAATGATGAAAATACTAGTAGCGATGGCTGGACAGAAAAAGATAAAAGTAAATTTCTTTCTGATTGTATGGGAGGATTTGGTGATAAACAGGCACTGGGTAAGAAAATATGTGCCTGTGCATTGGAAAAATTTGAGAAGAAATATACCTCATTAGATGAAGCAAATGAAAAAGGTGGAGAAGCTGCAGGAACAAGGTATGGGAAAGAATGTATGACGGAAATGAACATTAGTACTAATACTGATGATGATAATAACAGTAATGGCGATGCGGATAATGATAAAAGCAATTATTCTGTCGGGGGTTGGCCTCAGGTTGAAAAAGATGGATTTATGACAAATTGTGAAAAAAAGGCCATAGAAGCAGGGAGGAGCAGATTGGTTGCTCAAAGCTATTGTGAATGTATGCTTGACAAAATCGAAACTCTTTATCCGGATATTAATGTCGCATCCAAATTAACTGACTCGCAACTTGATAGAGTGATTACGAAGTACAGAGGAAAATGTCTCGAAGAGAATTAATAAGCAAGTATTTTAAATTTACTAAGCCTGAAACAATAAGCTTTAAGGCTTTTTCAATTTTAGGTTTTATCCCCCTTCTCGCTTAAATTTGCCCACCTAAAAAAAGTAATAGTAATGGCAAGATTAATTGCATTTCGGGATGCCCTTCGTGAAGCAATGAGTGAGGAAATGAGAAGAGATGACAGGGTGTACCTGATGGGTGAAGAAGTAGCCGAATATAATGGAGCATATAAAGTAAGTCAGGGTATGCTGGCTGAGTTTGGCCCTAAAAGAGTAATAGATACACCCATTGCTGAATTGGGATTTACTGCAATAGGTGTTGGTTCTGCACAAAACGGGTTGAGACCGGTTGTTGAATTTATGACCTGGAATTTCGCTGTTCTTGCTTTAGACCAAATTCTCAACACAGCTTCTAAAATGCTGGCAATGAGTGGTGGACAAATTTCATGTCCAATCGTTTTCAGAGGCGGTAATGGTTCTGCTGGTCAATTGGGAGCACAACACTCTACAGCTTTTGAAGCACTCTACGCTAATATCCCAGGTATCAAAGTAGTTTCTCCAAGCAATGGATATGATGCAAAAGGTCTTTTGAAACAGGCTATCCGTTACGAAGAAGATCCTGTAATGTTTATGGAGAGTGAGCAGATGTATGGCGATAAAATGGAAATACCGGAAGAAGAATACTATATAGAGTTGGGTAAGGCAGATGTGAAGAGGACTGGCCGTGATGTCACAATTGTTTCTTTCAATAAAATGATGAAAGTGGCAATGGGAGCCGCTACAGAATTAGAAAAAGAAGGAATCAGTGCCGAAGTGGTTGATCTCCGTACCATTCGTCCATTAGACTGGATGACTATTCTGGAAAGTGTAAAGAAAACCAATCGCCTTGTGATAGTGGAAGAGCAATGGCCTTTTGCCTCCGTTTCTTCTGAAATTACTTATCGTATACAAAAGGAAGGGTTTGACTACCTGGATGCACCAATACGCCGTATAACTGCTGCGGATGCACCTTTACACTATGCACCAAACCTGGTAGCGGCAGCATTACCTGATGTAGCCCGAACAGTAAAACTGGTAAAAGAAGTAATGTACCAGCATAAATAATTATAGTTGCCTGAACTGTAAAAAGCCCTTTTACCACGGTGAAAGGGCTTTTTTTGTTGATGAAGCATGATTAATAACGGGGAAAAATATTTTTGGGGATTCTTGCAACGATTTAGTTATTAAACCCCATCTTTGTTTCGGTTTTTCATAGGATATTGGATTTTAAAAACGAGGCTGGGTTTCTACCCGGCCTCTTATTTTTTAGGGCAATCCTATCCTTCGGCAAGTTCAAGAGGGCTTTATAACCCGATAACCTGCTTTATCTTCTTCCCGCCTGTCTCCATTTTTAGTAATATCCAGGATATAATTTCTGTATGAGTCTGACCCGAAACCTGCAACTCAAAACCCGTAACCGCTACTTTTCATTTACTTTTACGGACTAAAAAGAAACTTTAATGGCTGAAATACTGATCATTGACGATGAAAAGGCGATTCGCAAAACCCTTATGGAAATATTGTCGTTTGAAGGATACAAGGTAGACGAAGCATCTGATGGCGAAGAAGGGCTGAAGAAGTTCAAAGAAAAGGCCTACGATCTGGTTTTATGCGATATAAAAATGCCCAAACTGGATGGCATCGAATTTTTACAAAAAGCCGGGGAGTCAAATCCTGATATTCCTATTATTATGATTTCCGGACATGGTAATATTGAAACAGCGGTAGACGCTGTTAAAAAAGGTGCCTACGATTATATCTCCAAGCCGCCGGATCTTAACCGCTTGCTGATTACCATCCGTAATGCGATGGATAAAAGCAACCTGGTTACAGAAACCAAAGTGCTCAAAAGAAAAGTGAGTAAGGTGCAGGAAATGATTGGTGAATCATTACCTATTAAAAAAATAAAAGAAACCATTGATAAAGTAGCCCCGACCGATGCCCGCATACTCATTACCGGTGATAATGGAGTGGGCAAAGAACTGGTGGCCCGTTGGGTGCATGAAAAAAGCAACAGGGCCAGCGGACCAATGGTGGAAGTGAACTGTGCAGCCATACCAACTGAGCTGATCGAAAGTGAATTATTCGGTCATGAAAAAGGTTCTTTTACATCAGCCATAAAGCAACGTATCGGCAAATTTGAATCAGCCAATGGTGGTACACTTTTCCTGGATGAGATTGGTGATATGAGTGCTAATGCACAAGCTAAGGTACTCCGTGCCTTGCAGGAAGGGAAAATAACAAGGGTGGGTGCAGATAAAGATATTTCGGTTGATGTCCGTGTTATTGCTGCTACCAATAAAGACCTGCTGAAAGAAGTGGAAGCAAAAAATTTCCGGTTGGATCTCTACCACCGACTTAGTGTTATCCTTATTCATGTGCCATCACTGAATGACAGGCGGGATGATATTCCATTACTGATAGATCAATTTCTGGACGACATTTGCTCCGATTACGGTACGGCAAAAAAAGTAATTGATGCTGATGCTATAAAACTGCTGCAACAATATAACTGGACGGGTAACATCCGTGAACTACGCAATGTGGTGGAACGCCTGGTTATTCTTTCAGGCAAAAATATCACAGCAGAAGATGTGCATAATTATGTAATGCCTAAATAAGGCTTTCATGATATGTTTAATGAATGGGTAAATTCCATTACTTCATCCAGTGAATGCAGGTGCATAAGATTGGCAGGTTTTTTCTGAATACAATCAGCTGCCGGGCCTGATATTACTATAGGTTTATCCGGAAAGCTCCTGCAAAGGGAACAAATAAAACTATCGACTCCGGAACTGTCTAAATGGGTGATAAGGTGCGAATAGAAATGACTTACTGCATGATGTTGTGAATAATACTTCAGCGTTTCTGTTGATACACTTGCACCAAAATAGGTAGTTTTAATTCCCTGCTTTCTCAACAGGTAGTTAACCACCAGCAGTGGAATTTCATGCAGTTCGCCGGAAGGTGAAAAAATAACAATGTTATATCTCCCATTATCATTTGTTTCTAATCCATCTGTAGCACTGATGATTTTCTTCCTTATAATATGGCTTGAAAAATGTTCCTGTGCCGGTATCACATGATTGGTCATCCATAAAAGACCGATGCGTTGCAGAAAAGGATAAAAAACATTAAGAATAGTTTTCTCCATTCCGATGCTCATTACTATTTCGTTGCTGACGGCTTCAAAGTTTTCTTTATCCAGCTGAAGACTGGTTTCAATCAACTGATGAACAAATATTTCGTAATTGCATCCCTCTGGTTTGATGCCTGCTACTTCTTCCTGTATTTGTGCAGGGCTTAGCCTGGCAATCTTTGATATTTTATAGCCATGGTGATAAAGAAAAGAGATACGTAGCAATTCTTTAAGGTCATCACTATCATAAATGCGGTGCTGGCTTTCCTTTCTTTTTGGTATAAAAAGCTGTTTGTACCGCTGCTCCCAGATACGCAGGGTGTGGGCTTTAATGCCACAGAGGTTTTCAATATCTTTTATTGTAAAATGGTTCATTTCAGTTATATCCGAAAATATCGCTATTTCCCGTTAAAACCTGATCTGGCTTAAGCAAAACTTTGAATATTAAAATTTTGACAGGCAAATATTTATGATACTTTTGTCAGCAACAAAATACGGCTCATGCCCTTACAACATATTTTCATCGTTTACCTTATCGGTACCCTTATTGTTTTTCTTCCTTCTTTTGGTTTTGCAAAGTTATTTGTAAAAGCAGGTGTTCCTGCATGGAAGGCTTATATCCCCTTTTATAATACCTGGGTGATGCAAGAGTTGGCTCAACGGCCAAAACATTGGGTATTCTGGCAGTTTATACCAGTAGTTGGCTGGTTTATCAGTCCGGGTATCTTTATTGAGTTTGCAAAAGTGTTTGGTCAGTTTTCACTCGGTCAGCATACAGCGGCTTCAATAGTAGCGCCGGTCTATTTTCCTTATCTGGCTTATAAAAAAGATCCAAAGTTTGTTGGGGCAGAAGCTGTAAAAAGGCACAAAAAGGCCGGTTGGAGGGAATGGGTGGATGCTGCTGTTTTTGCTGTTGTTGCTGCTACCCTTATCCGCACCTTTATTTTTGAAGCCTACACTATTCCATCAGGCTCTATGGAAAAGACGTTACTGATAAGAGATTTTTTATTTGTCAGTAAGCTCAGCTATGGTCCCCGTATTCCTAACACTCCGCTGTCTGTACCATTTGTACATAATTACCTGCCAGTTACTAATGGCAAATCATACTCTACTTTAATTCAACTGCCCTATATGCGTTGGTTTGCTTCTCCGGTTAAGAGGGGTGATGCGGTGGTATTTAATTTTCCGGGTGGTGATACTGTTATACATGCAGACGGATTTGAATCCGCACAACCGTATTACGATATAAAAAGAGCAGCTGAACGGGGTTCTCCTGATGCAAAAGCAATTCTGTCTGACCCTGTTAATTACCCGATAGTCGTTCATCCCGTTGATAAATCGGATAACTATATCAAACGTTGTGTAGGTATTGCAGGCGATATGCTGCAGGTGAAGAAAGATGTTGTTTATATCAATGGGAAACAGGAAACAATTCCACCAAACAGCGAAGTAAATTATATAGTTACCACCAGTGTACCATTGGATCAGGATGTAATGAAAGATGAATATAATGTTGATTTTGATAAAGGAGATTATTCCCTGACAGGTAATAAGATGAATGAATACAGAATATTACTGACAGAAAAAGGAAAGAATAAAATGCTGGCAAATAAAGTTGCCACCTCTGTTGTTTTAGATGAATTATATAATGGTGGCGGCGGTGATGTATTTCCTAATGATACATTACATAAATGGACAAGAGAAGATTTTGGTCCTGTATGGATACCTAAAAAAGGTGTGCCGTTACAACTTACCAATGAGAATTATGCATTGTATGAAAGAGCAATCCGGGTATACGAGAAAAATGATTTTTATCAGAAGGATAGTAAGTTTTACCTGAATGGAAAAGAAGTGACTTCCTATACTTTCAAAATGGATTACTATTGGATGATGGGAGATAACCGTCAGGGTTCGCAGGATAGCCGATATTGGGGATTCGTTCCGGAAGACCGTGTGGTAGGTAAAGCCTGGATGATATGGTTCAGTTGGGATGGTGGTCCACGATGGAAAAGGCTCTTTAATATCGTAAAATAAACTAACTTTAAATGCCCTTGATACCTCAGGGGCATTCTTGTATTAAAACGAATCATATCAGATGAAAGAAAGCAAATTTGAATTTCAATACGAAGTGTATAATGACATCAGTGAGTTGATTGAAGAAGATGCCTGGTTGCTGACAGAGGCAAGAACAGTGACGGAGCAAGCCTATGCCCCTTATTCCAAATTTTATGTAGGTGCTGTCGCTATATTGGAGAATGGGGAGGTAGTGGCAGGTACAAACCAGGAAAATGCTTCTTACCCGGTTGGTATTTGTGCAGAAAGGGTATTGTTGGGTTCTATAGCCACTCTTCATCCTAAAGTAGCGGTTAAGAGTATTGCCATAAGTTATAACAGTGAAGAAGTTAAAAGTGATCACCCGATTTCTCCCTGTGGCATGTGCCGTCAGGCTCTGCTGGAATATGAAACCAGAACTTCAAAACCAATCCGGCTCATATTAAGTGGACAGGAAGGGAAAGTTTTTATTATTAAAACAACCAGTTACCTGTTACCTTTTGCATTTACCAGTACTGAATTGATTTAGTTAAAAAAGTGTTTGCACCCCATACGCTACTTTCGCTTCCAGCTCTAATAACCATTTCTTTCTCCACATACCACCTGCATAGCCGGTTAATTCTCCGTTAGAACCAATAACCCGGTGGCAAGGAACAATGATGGCAATATTGTTTCTTCCATTGGCATTGGCAACAGCTCTTGTGGCTTTCGTATCACCGGTTCTTCTGGCCAGTTCGAGGTAGCTGATAGTTCTGCCAAATGGAATCAGCATCAGTTCACTCCATACATTTTGCTGAAAGGGTGTACCGGTTTGATTTAAAGGTAATTCAAATTGTCTTCGTTGTCCATTGAAGTATTGAATCAATTGCTCCACACAATTAATAACCATCGGGGGAATATGTTTTTTTGCTCCCTGTGCCTTTTGTGAGGTATCAT
>JANMFO010000077.1:0-12637 GCA_031374245.1 Chitinophagaceae bacterium
CCGAAAACCTGGAGCCTTTTCCAAAATTGGAAAAAAGAATGGAATGGTACCAGCAGTATGCTGCGCAACTTTCGTTGAATGCTGTTAACAATTGCATAGAAAAAAAGCCAGACCAGACAATCACTCATCTCATCACCGTAAGCTGTACCGGCATGAGTGCCCCCGGTCTCGACCTTGAACTGCTGGAGTTATTAAACCTACCTGCCACCACTTTCCGGACTTCTGTCAACTTTATGGGTTGCTATGCAGCCATTCATGCTTTGAAAATAGCGGACGCATTTTGTAAAGCTGATAAGAAAGCAAACGTATTAATAGTTTGTACAGAGTTATGCACCCTGCATTTTCAAAAAGAACATACCGTAGATAATATGACCAGCAGTATGCTCTTTGCCGATGGCGCTGCAGCAGTTTTAGTAACAGGCAATGAAGAACAGGAAGGATTAATGATTGATAATTTTTATTCAATGGTTTCTTTAAAAGGGAAAAAAGATATGGCTTGGGAACTTTCTTCCAAAGGGTTTCTAATGACATTAAGCAGTTATGTAGCCGAAATGATAGAAGAAGATTTTGATGTGCTGGTACAGGAAGCATTAACAGGAGCTAATCTTGATAAGAATGATATTACACAATGGTGTATCCATCCCGGTGGCAAAAGAATATTGGAAGCGGTTCATAAAAGTCTCGGCTTTACCAATGGACAATTGCAGCCTTGCTATGAAGTTTTAAAAGATTATGGCAATATGTCCTCTCCAACAGTCTTATTTGTGTTGGAAAAAATAATGAATTCCCTTAATAAAAAAGAAAAGAATACCATTTTTGGAGCCGCCTTCGGGCCGGGCTTAACGATGGAAACTTTTATTTTATCTGCATGATAAATCTACAGCAACGCAGTTACCAGAAAGAATTAATGGATGGAGATGATATCTCCTTCGATGCAATGGCACAAACGTTGAAGGAGTTGAATATTATCAACACAAAGTTGGGTGGCCATGCTATCACTTTGAAAGGAGTAAAAGAATTGATGGGCAATACTTCTCCGCTTTCTATCTGCGAAATTGGCTGCGGTGGCGGTGACAACCTTTTTGCTATTTATAAATATTGTATAAAGAACAATATAGAAATAAATTTTATTGGCATTGATATGAATGCCGAATGTATCGCTTTTGCCAAACAGCAATATCCAAACCTACCCTGCCAATGGATTTGCAGCGATTATGAGAAAGTAAATTTTGGAGATAATAAACCGGGTATCATTTTCTCCTCTCTTTTTTGTCACCATTTTACCAATGAGCAATTAGTCACTATGTTGCAATGGCTACGAGAAAATAGCCGGATTGGCTTTTTTATTAATGATTTACAACGGCACTGGCTGGCTTATTATCTAATTAAATACATTACAAAGTTTTTCAGTAAATCATATTTAGTTAAAAATGATGCCTGTCTGTCTGTATCCCGTGGTTTTTGGAAAAAAGAATGGCAGCGATTATTTCAGAAAGCAGGAATAGAAAACTACAATATAAGCTGGAAATGGGCTTTCAGGCATTTAATAACATGCAACAAATAATTTTATTCAAACAGATAAAAATATTACAGAACAAGAGGCTACGTCTTCTCCCCTTCAGGGGTCGGGGGTATACGATGTTGCTATTGTTGGCGGCGGACTTGCCGGTCTTACCCTTGCTATTCAATTAAAAAGGCAAGGACATTCCATTATTCTATTTGAAAAAGAGCAATACCCTTTTCATAAAGTATGTGGAGAATATATCAGCTTAGAATCGTGGGACTTCTTAAATGACCTTGGCGTTGACCTGGATGCAATCAATGTTCCGATTATTACAAAATTGCAAGTATCAGCCGTAAATGGCAAACTGCTGGAACAATCATTACCATTGGGTGGCTTTGGTATCAGTCGTTATAAATTAGATAGCACATTAGTACAAATAGCAAGATCGGAAGGTGTAGTCGTACTCGAAAACACAAAAGCTAATGATATAGTATTTTCCGGATACGAGTTCATTATTGATACCTCACAAAAAAAATATTATTCAAAACTGGCCTGTGGCAGTTATGGTAAACGAAGTAATATTGATATCAAATGGAAACGACCATTCAGCATTGCTGCAAAAAACAAGTTGAATAATTACATTGGGGTAAAGTATCATATCAAAACTGATTTCCCCATCGATACTATTGCCCTTCATAATTTCAAAGATGGTTATTGTGGCATTGTAAAAATTGAAGATGATAATTACAATTTATGCTACCTGACAACAGCTGAGAATTTGAAAAAATGTAATGGAGACATAAAAGAAATGGAGAGATTGATTTTAAGCCAGAATCCCCACTTGAAAAAAATATTTACGGAAAGTAAACTCATCAACCATATTCCGCTTACTATTTCACAAATAAGTTTTGATAAAAAATCGCAAGTCGAAAACCATGTACTTATGGTTGGTGATGCTGCTGGCATGATTACTCCGTTATGCGGCAACGGCATGAGTATGGCTTTGCATGGCAGCAAGATTGCAGCCGTCCTTATTCATGACTTTTTACAACATATTATTACAAGAGAAGAAATGGAAAAACAATACAGCCAGCAATGGAACCGGCAATTTGGCCAGCGTTTAATAATGGGAAGAAGAATACAACGATTATTTGGCAGCAAACGGCTATCTAATTTATTTATTACAGTGGTAAACCCGTTTCCAAAATTTGTCAGCTATTTGGTAAAACAAACTCATGGAAGGCCTTTTTGATTAGCACTCTGGCAACCCTTCGCCAAACTCAGGGTGACAAATACCCGATGAAACTAATTTCGTCAAAGCTATTTAGCATTCTGGCAAGCTAAGCGGCACATTAACTGCCAATCCCCCATCAGCAGTTTCTTTATACTTATGATTCATATCAAGAGCAGTATCCCACATAGTTTTTATAACAGCATCCAATGATACTTTAGCAAAATCAGGTGTGCTTTGCAAGGCTAATTGAGAAGCAGTGATTGCTTTAATTGCACCCATTGTATTTCGTTCTATGCAAGGTACCTGTACCAAGCCTCCAATCGGGTCGCAGGTTAAACCCAAGTGATGTTCCATTGCAATTTCCGAAGCCATCATCACTTGTTTTTGTGTACCACCCATACATTCTGTTAGTCCTGCTGCTGCCATGGCAGATGATACACCAATCTCCGCCTGGCATCCGCCCATTGCTGCAGATAACGTAGCCCCTTTTTTAAATATGCTTCCTATCTCCGCAGCAGTTAACAGGAACTGAATTATTTTTTCTTCTTTATTACCATCGCAAAAAGCAATATAATATTGTAATACAGCTGGAATAACCCCTGCTGCTCCATTTGTTGGCGCAGTGACCACACGGCCAAAAGATGCATTCTCTTCATTCACCGCCAATGCAAAACAACTTACCCAATCCAATGTGTATTTAAAATCATTCCCACCAGAACGAATGGCAGTTAACCATGAATTGTAATCGTTATATTCTTTGTTGCCGAGCAATTTCTTATTCAATTCGGCAGCACGGCGTTTTACATTTAATCCACCCGGCAATATTCCGGAAGTATGAGAACCCCGATAGATACATTCCTTCATCACCCGCCAGATGTTCAGTATCCCATCCTTAGTTTCCTTTTCAGTACGCCAGGTATGTTCATTTTCCATTACAATATCACTGATGGACATGCCTGTCTTAATACACCAGTGCAAAATATCATCAGCGGTGTTAATAGGAAAAGGTAATTGCGCTGCATCTTTTGCAGAAATTACTTCCCCTTCCTTTATTACAAATCCGCCACCCACTGAATAAAATGTTTCCGCAATAGAATCACCGTTTCTCGTGGTAGCCAAAAAAGTCAATGCATTGGGATGATAGGGCAATGTTTCTGTAATGAGGAAATCAATATCTTCATTGGGGTCAAAATCCACTTCATGCAGACCAAGCAGCACCATTGTTTTCATTGCAGCGATGTCATGTATTTTGGCATCTATCTGGTCAACAGCAAATGTAACCGGATCGTCACCGCACAATCCTAACTGCACCGCTACATCCGTTCCATGCCCCCTGCCTGTTTTAGCCAGTGAACCATATAATAAGACTCTTACCTCAACTACTTCTTTCAATATATTTTTCTGTTGGAGTGTTTGTACAAACCGCTGTGCTGCCCGCCATGGTCCCAGCGTATGAGAACTGGATGGCCCTACGCCAATTTTAAAAATATCGAATGCTGATATGGCTTCGTGTGACAAAATGGATAGTTTAAAACAAAAATACAATTAAAAAACCCCGTCTCAGCATGAAGCAGGACGGGGCATAGCAAAGCAGCTAGTCGCAGCTATAAAACATCAATCAACTCTATTTCAAAATAGAGAATGGAGTAAGCAGGTATCGGGCCGTTAGCCGTACATCCGTATCCGTAGGATGATGGAATAATAAGTTTTATAGTTCCACCCTTTTTAATAAGTGGCATCCCCAATTGCCATCCAACAATAACACCGCTGAGTGAAAAGCTAATAGGGGTAGTAGTTTGCTGGTCAAAAACATTTCCATCGGTTAATGTACCCTTATACTTTACAGATAAAGTGGAAGTACTTACAGGCGTCGCCCCACTGCCAGGATTAATTATCTGGTAGTACATACCGCTGCTGTGTTTGGTGGCGGTAATTCCATTTGATGCGGCAAAACTTACCATAGCCGCATCTTCACTTTCCACTGTTTTTTGCTTACAGGGCATATTATCTTTAATACATCCACTGGATAAAAAAAGGATAAAGGAGACGGATAAAAACAAAACTATTCTCTTCATTAATTTACTTTTTGATTGCAGAACCATGTTTAAGACCTCACAAAAGGCTGTTTCGCTGCAAAGATTAAAAAAATTATGGAGTATTTTTTTTAGAAATCAGCTCTTTATAACGCTGCTCATTCATTTCCCAACGGTGACGGGATGAAAACACAACAATAAAAACAACGGTTAAAAGGAGGGCAATTATTACTACTAATCCCCCGGATGAATTTGACCAGAGCTTCATATCGGCCCGCTTATGCCAGCCAGAGAAATAATTTATTAAAATAGTTCCTGCTAAAAAAGCACCCAAAGGCAAGCCGGCTGCCAGTTGCCAAAGTAACCTCCTCTTGCGGAGCCTGTTTTGACCCCAATACGCAATAAACCCCTTTTCTTCTTCGCTAAGCATAATTGTACCACCAAACTTAAGGTCTGGTTCGGGTTTGCAAAGTTAATCTACAAAATGCTGATACCCTTGTCGCAGCGGCACAAATTATATATATTCGTCTCTTAATTACTTATGACAGTGAAAATCGCACCTCTGCTGGCACATTACCTGTACACTAACAAGCGTCTGGATCTTCCGGGTATTGGCACTTTTTTGCTGGACAATTCTGTTTCCGTTGAACCTGAAAATAGTAAACAATCAAAAAGCACCGAATTGGAAGGTGTTTCTTTTGAAAGCAACACTTCTATTAAAGAACCTTCAGAGGATCTTATCCAATATATTTCCACTAATTCAGGCAGGATCAAACCACTGGCAGCAGCCGACCTTGATTCCTATCTATGGCTGGCACTTCAATTTATCAATATCGGGAAGCCCTATCTTATTGAAGGTATTGGCAGTCTTACTAAAATTAATTCCGGTGGTTTCGACTTTGTTCCAGGTCATGTATTAACCGAAAAACTGAAAGACATTGTGGCAAAAGAAGCTGAAAATATGGCTTCGAGAGCTGCTGATGATAATTACAAAAATATTTTCTACCCCAAAAAACCAAAAACGAATTGGAAAAAATCTGTTGCCGTTTTATTAGTACTCGCTGGTGTAGCGCTGGCTATATGGGGTGGTTATACTGTTTATAAAAAAACAAGTGACAAAAACGATTCAGGAGAGACTAATACTGATATCAATAAGAAAAAAGAAAATATCCCTCAACCGGATACAGCTACTATTCAAAAGGACAGTGTGATTGATATAGCTCAAGAAATACCCGAAGGCAAAAATAAATTTATACTGGAAGTTTCAGATCGTACCCGGGCTACACAACGTTTCAATAAACTGAAAAACTATTTGTGGGATGTACAAATAGAAACAAAAGATTCTGTTTCTTATAAAGTATTCATGTTGCTTCCTGTAGCGGGTGCTGATACAACCCGTGTCAAGGACTCGTTAAGTATGCTGAATGGAAAAAGAGTTTATATAGAAAGATAATTGTCCAACCCTTCCAATCCTGCATTTATATAAAAGTGAGCCCGTATCAATTTCTTTTTTACTAAGAGATGCTTCTGGAAATACCCAATTCTAATCCCCTCAATTCGGCCAGTCCTCTTAATCTTCCAATCGCACTATAACCGGGATAAGTGGTTTTTTTAAGATCGTCAAGCATCTGGTGACCATGATCCGGCCGCATTGGTATCGATACATTTCTACGTTTCATCAACAATAGAATTTCTTTTACCATTTTATACATATCTACATCACCATCCAGGTGATCGGCTTCAAAGAAATTTCCTTCTTCATCCCTTTTTGTACTGCGCAGGTGAATGAAATGTATATGATCACCCAACCGCTGCACTATTCCCGGCAAATCATTATCAGGACGAACTCCATAAGATCCCGTACAGTAACATAACCCATTGGCTGGTGACGGAGCTGCCTCAATCAACTCTTTTGCATCCTGTTCAGTACTTACAATTCTTGGCAATCCTAATACCGGGTAAGGTGGATCATCAGGATGTATTGCCATTTTCAATCCGCACTCTTCTGCCACCGGAACAACCTGTTGTAAGAAATAAAAAAGATGTTGTTTTAATTTGGCTCTGTCAATCCCCTCATATGTTTTAAGCGCAGCTAAAATTTGTTCTTCAGTAAAACATTCTTCGCTTCCTGGTAATTCCAGTAGTGTATTCTTATACAATGTCTCTTCTTCTTCATTGGCATTAACTTCAACCGTAGTTCTGCTTTTTTAATTTCCTCAGCAGTATAATCTTTTTCAGCACCGGGTCTTTTCAGCAGAAATAAATCGAATGCAATAAATGCAGATCTTTAAAACCTCAGGGCTTTACTTCCATCCGGCATATTGTAAAAAATATCTGTCCGCATCCAATCCAGTATCGGCATTAAATTGTACGTCACTTCTCTCAAACCGCATTGTGCCACATTGCGCAGGCTTTCTTTATAATTCGCAACGTGCTGTAAATAATTACCTGTTTGTTTTTTAATATCCTCACTCACCGGCAGGCTTTCAATAACTGTCCATGTCATTCCGCCTGCTTCAACAGCAGTTTTTCTTTTATTAATCTCTTCAATGCTCCATACTTCACCAATAGGTACATGATGCAATGCAGATACAACCCCTGTGTATCCCGCCTGACGTATATCTGATAAACTTACCGGGTCATTTGGCCCGTACCAACGCATGGTTTGCTCCATCAACATACTACTTACAATTTTTGTCCGGCAAAGATATTAGTATCAGTTTATCATAATCCATGCTGGAGCTTTAGCATTTTATCAGATAAAACGATTAATGATATTCTCTAAATATTCCTGTTTGCCGCTTGTTGTTTTTGGCTCGCCATTTTCAACAGCATACATTCTTAAATCTTCCAACGACAAATTTCCTTCTTCAAATTCTTTTCCTTTACCGTTGTCAAATGAAGCATACCTGTCTGTTCTTACTTTTTTGTAATCCGATTTTTGCAAAATGGCATCAGCTGTTATTAATGCTCTTGCAAAAGCATCCATACCGCCAATGTGTGCATAGAACAGATCAGCTGCATCGGTTGAGTTCCTCCGGATTTTAGCATCGAAATTGATACCGCCACTTTTGAAACCACCAGCCTGAAGTATCACCAGCATAGCTTCGGTCAATTCATTCAAATCATTTGGAAACTGATCAGTGTCCCATCCATTTTGATAATCACCACGGTTAGCATCCATACTGCCAAGTAAACCTGCATCGGCGGCCACTTGTAATTCATGTGTGAACGTATGTCCGGCTAATGTGGCATGGTTCACTTCTATATTCAAACTGAAGTCATTCAATAGATCATGTTGACGTAAGAAACCAATCACTGTCTCGCAATCATAATCATATTGATGCTTGCTTGGCTCGCAGGGCTTTGGTTCAATAAAGAAATTTCCTTTGAAGCCGTTTCTTCTGGCATAATCTTTTGCCGTATGCAAAAATTTTGCAAGATGCTCTTTCTCTCTTTGCATATTAGTGTTCAGCAAACTCATGTATCCTTCTCTCCCTCCCCAGAACACATAATTCTCTCCCCCCAATGCAATAGTGGCATCCAATGCCGCTTTCACCTGAGCAGCACCATGTGCCAGCACATGGAAATCAGGGTTAGTAGCCGCTCCGTTCATATATCTTCTGCTGGAAAATAAATTGGCTGTACCCCAAAGCAATTTCACACCACTTTCTTTTTGCTTTTCACCGAGGTAGGCAGTTATAGCTTGCAGTCTTCTGTCATTTTCATTTACATCATTGGTATAGTCAACTGCATCCACATCATGAAAACAATAATAAGGCAGCCCCAATTTTGTTATAAACTCAAAAGCTGCATCAGCTTTATCTTTTGCTCTTTCAACAGCATCAGCTTTTTCATTCCAGGGGAATAAATGGGTGGCTTCACCAAACGGGTCGGCACCACTGCCAACAAAAGAATGCCAGTATGCACAGGCAAACCGGAGATATTCCTTCATTGTTTTCCCTGCCACTACTTTAGTTTCATCATACCAGCGATAGGAAAGTGGATTGTCGCTTCCGGTTCCTTCATACTTTATCTGGTCTATGCCTTTAAAAAATTCTTTTTGTCCTGTTACAACTTTCATCTTTATCTGTTATTTGGTTATATAATTAAGATAAACTAAGTGATTCAGTATTCACCTCGTTTGTCCTTTTTAAATGATTTTTTAATACTTCTTTCCACTGCTGATATAATTCTTCATACCGGGTTGATTGTTGTGGCTCAACAACACCAACAGGTTTTCTATTCTCAGATGCAGCTGTACTATCCGGATAAATGCCCGCCCCGATACCAGCACCAATGGCTGCACCAAAACTTCCATCCCCTTCATAAAATTCAACTGCTACATTATTGGTATTGGCAAATGACTTTGTAAACACATCACTTAAAAAAAGATTGGCTTTTCCTGCACGGATAACGGCAGGGTTCATTCCATTCTCCCGCATAATATCCAACCCATACCTGAAAGAAAATGCAATGCCTTCCTGTACGGCACGAACCATGTGAGCAGTAGTATGTGTATTAAAATCAAGGTTGTTAAAATGCCCCCCTACAATCTGGTTATTCAGCATCCGTTCTGCACCATTGCCAAATGGTAATGCTATCAAACCTTCAGCACCTGCCGGCACTTTACCAGCTGCTTCATTCAATCCGGCATATGTATTACCGCCAGCAATATTTTTCACCCAGCGGTTGAATATTCCAACACCATTTATACATAATAAAATTCCAATTCTTTTTTTATCTGCTTCATGATTGACATGAGCAAAACTGTTGATGCGGGATTCCAGATCATAATTTAATTGATCACTTACACCATAAATAACACCTGAAGTACCGGCAGTAGCAGCTACTTCACCGGGGTTCATCACATTTAATGATAAAGCATTGTTTGGTTGGTCACCGGCTTTGTAAGAAATGGGAATACCTTTTTTTAATGACAACCTTGCAGCAACACTTTCTTTTAAATAACCATGCGGCGCAAACAGTGGTTGAATAGCTGGGATTAAGGATTTATCGATATCAAAATATTCAAGTACCTCTTTTGAAATACTATTTTCTTTAAAATCCCAGAAAATCCCCTCTGACAATGCAGATACAGTAGTAGTACAGTCGCCAGTCATTTTCATAGAAATGAAATCACCGGGAAGCATTATTTTATCTATTTTATCATAAACGGCAGGTTCATTTTCTTTTACCCAGGCTAATTTTGAAGCGGTAAAATTACCAGGTGAGTTAAGCAGGTGCGACAAACATCTTTCTTCTCCTATTTGATGAAAAGCTTTGTTGCCGATTTCAACAGCACGGCTGTCACACCAGATTATAGAATTGCGGAGTACATGTTGATCTTTATCTACCAATACCAAGCCATGCATCTGGTAGGCGATACCAATGGCAGCAATATCGGCCGGATTATAAAGTTTCAGTGAATGACATTTAAGAATGGCTTGTTTTACATGTTCCCACCATTGATCAGGGCTTTGCTCGGCCCAGCCAGGATGTGCAGCAATAATATCTACTTCAGTTTCCGGGTATGAGGTGGTAGCAACAAGCCGCTGTGTTGCGGCTTCCACAACAGAAACTTTTATAGAAGAAGTGCCAATGTCTATACCTATCAAAAGCATATGGAAGCAATTTATTGTTTGTAATCCTGTTCTAAATTAGCAGTATCGTGCAAAAAAGGCTACCACTTTATTGTTGAAAACTAAAACTAATTTAATAAAAAGAGTAATTTGGGCTGCGTTAATTAATTAAGATAGCTACTGAATGAAGCCAATAATAGAAAAACAACCCATAAAAGGAGATAGCTCCTTTGTGGCATGTACCTATACTACGCCGCACTTTGAAGAACCCAGGCTAGCATTAGCTTAGCTATTGCACAAAAATTTATTCCAAAGGTATACACACTGATATAGTTTGAAAAAACGAGGTAAAAATGAAAACTCCTAAAGAACTGTCAAATGACTTGTGTTATCCGAAGCCTTCTGATAATAACAGCTTTGCCCTTTTTCGGTATTTAACGAAATAGTGATAGAACAGTTCAGTCGAATAGATATTCTGGTAAATAATGCTGGCTTCAATTTAAAAAAATATTTTACTGAAGCAGGCGGTGTAAATTCGATTGAATTTTGAATGATGAACCGCTAAAAAGAATTAAACATATAAAACTATTTCAAAGTGACGCTGTAAAAAAAAGAGACGACTATCAAGAAAATAAATAATATTCGAAGCAGATACTACTGAATGGAATAATTTTATAAAGGATAATTATTTATTAAAAAATAAAAGCAGATAGATAAACCAGCCATGATATTTTTAATAATCCTTTTTGCGATTGCTATTCAAATTTTTTTAACGATAAAAAAAGTAAGTCCTTTTTTATCGTTATTAATTGTGTCAATTGTTGCAGGATTGTTATTAGGCTTACGACCTGAAGACCTGGTAAAGTCAATAGAAAAAGGTGTGGGCAGTACGTTGGGGGGGTTGGCATTAATCATTTGCCTCGGCGCCATACTTGGAAAAATATTAGAAGTAAGCGGCGCTGCCGAAAAAATATCTTCCTCACTTATTAACAGTTTTGGAATAAAATATATTCAGTGGGCTGTTTTGCTTACTGGCTTTCTGATTGGTATTCCTTTGTATTATAATGCAGGTTTCATTATTCTGGTTCCGCTGGTTTTTACATTAGCAAGAAAAACCGGCTTGCCGTTATTATACCTTGCCATACCAATGGCGGCGGCATTGTCAACCACACACTGTTTTTTACCCCCCCACCCCGGCCCTGTCGTTCTGGTAAACGCATTCCATGCAAATATGGGTGAGGTATTGATGTATGGCATTATCATAACGATACCTGCCGTAATTGTTGCCGGGCCATTCCTGGGAAAATTTTTAAAAAAAATAAAAATTGATACGGCTGTTATTCAATTACCAACAGAAACAGTAGCAGAAAAAGCACTACCTGCAACATTTCCCAGTTTTTTTATTGCCTTGTTACCTGTTCTATTAATCACACTGGCAGTAATAGCAGGAAATTTTTTACCGGAAGGAATTCTGATCAGAAGAATATTACTCTTTATCGGAGATTCTACTATTGCACTTTTACTGGCTGTGTTACTGGCCATTTATTATTTCGGCATCCGCAGCGGTAAACCGATGGATACCGTAATGAAATGGCTTAATGAAGCAGTATCCGGTATTGCGATGATATTACTCATCATCACCGCCGGTGGCATTTTCAAACAGGTATTGATTGATAGTGGTACGGGTGATTATATCGCATCTTTCAGCAGTAAATGGCAAATGCCACCTTTGATTTTCGCATGGATAATAACAGCTTTGCTTAGAGTAATGATTGGCTCAGCTACTGTTGCAGGTATTACAGCAGCAGGTGTGGTAGCACCATTGGTTGCCAGCAGCGGCGTATCTCCTGAATTGATGGTATTGGCTGTTGGCGCAGGTAGCGTTTTCGGTTCTCATATCAACGATTCCGGTTTCTGGATGTTTAAAGAGTTTTTCAAACTATCACTGAAACAAACATTCCTGTCGTGGACAGTAATGGAAACAATTATTTCCATTATGGGATTAATTGGCGTGTTACTTTTGCAAATAATTTTATAATATATTACCCTTTACTAAAAAAAGATTCATGATTACTACAAAAGCCTATGCAGCTTATAATGCCACTACGCCATTGGCGCCTTTTGAATTTGAAAGAAGGGATCTTCGACCCGATGATGTACACATAGAGATATTGTACTGCGGCGTATGCCACAGCGATTTGCATACTGTAAAAAGCGAATGGGGGGCTGCCATGTACCCGCTTATTCCGGGTCATGAAATTGTAGGTAAAGTGGTAAGGGTAGG
>JANMFO010000299.1:0-10074 GCA_031374245.1 Chitinophagaceae bacterium
GTTTAAAGAAAGAATTTCCGCAAACTGATTTTTATATCTGCGCTACCCCCATTGTGCATATGGCTATTAATCTTCATAATAAAATTAAGGAAAGGGTAATTGGAATAAAACTGATGGAAAAGGAATCAAATGATTAAAATCATTAAAGGATAGTAAAACACACATTTATGCTCAGGAATAACGGTTAGTTGTACTGACTTCTGTTCTATTTTTTTTACATTACTTTTTTGTATCTTCTGTATAGTGCTCATTCAGTTTTACCGGATGTGATCTTTTACCAGCCACTTTCATTTGTATTACATCCACCAGGAATGCAAAAGCCATTGCAAAATATACATATCCTTTTGGCACATGCACATCAAAACCTTCTATCAATAAGGTAAAACCAATCAATAATAGAAAACTCAGGGCTAATATTTTAAATGCAGGATGCCTGTTTATAAAATTACTGATAGGCGCTGCAGCCACCAGCATAATGATGACAGTAACAATCACCGCTGTGTACATGATCCAAATTTCCTTAACAAGACCAACTGCAGTTATGATAGAGTCAATTGAAAAAACAAGGTCTAATAAAATAATTTGCCCAAGTATATTACCTATAGTTATTTTCACAATCTTCTTTTCTTTGTCTTCGGGCACCCCCTCCATTTTATGATACATCTCTTTGGCACTCTTATAAATTAAAAATAAACCTCCCAGTATCAGTATCAGATCTTTTCCACTTATACTGTTTTCAAATACTGTAAAAAGCTCATTATCTAATTTTATGATTACTGATATGCCTGCCAGCAATCCAAGCCGCATCACCATCGCCAGTAAAATACCACAGTTTCTTGCTTTTTTTTGCTGCTCAGGCGGCAGTTTACCAGCCAGTATAGAAATGAAAATAATATTGTCTATACCAAGCACTACTTCTAAAGCAATAAGGGTAAGCAGCGAAATGATGATTTGATAATCCATTTAATAAATTTAGTTGTATTTTAATTATTGCCAAAGTTGACCTGCTGCCCACTGTAATGTGTTTTCTGTTTTAAAAAATTTCGCTTTCAACTCTTGTAATTTTTGCAGGGCTTCTAATGTTTTATTTTCCCTTGCATTGATAAGAAATAGCGAACTTTCACCAGCCTGAAAGCGGATCTCTTCTCCCCTTTGTAAGGTGAAATAATTTTTATAAGCCTTTTCTTGTAAAACTACCTGCGATTGTAGTGTCACTAATTCATTATAGTAGCTTTTTACTTTATTTTCAACCTGCCATTGTTTCTGGCTTTGCTGCAATTGTGTTTCTGTTATTTTTAATTTTGCTTTCCGGTACTCACCTCTTCCTTGCGAAAGGCGAAGGGGAATACCAAACGATAAACCATACTGAAAATTATTTTCAAATAAAGGGCCGGTGGCAGTTTTCAAGACATCATAACCCTTACCTAACTGATTGTAACGAAAATTTATAGTTGGCAATAACTCCTGGAATTTTAATTTCTTTTCTACCCCTAATACATCAAGCTTATAATTATATATAATCAGTTCCGGATGATTTTTCCTGGCTGCATCAAGCAAGCTGGTTAGCTCTGGAATAGAGGCAGCGCTGATGTTTGATAGTTGTAAATCTTCTCCGGGAATTACGTTGACAGGTAAATTGTACGGATCTAGATTTGCTGTCCACAAATAAACAGAAAGTTCCAGTCCGGTATTCTGAAAATCAAGCCAGGCCTGGCTTTTCAACAATTCAAAATTCTGTAGTTGTGTCAGTGCTTCCGTGGTATCAATAGCAGGCCTGTCGCCAAGCCGAAAAGTCATGTTAACCAATTCTACTCTTTTTTCATTCACTTTTACTGCGTCGGTCAGTATTTTATATACCTGGTATTGCTGCACCCAATTCCAGTACGTTTTCATAGCATCCAGCAGCAGGTTGTTCAGGGTATTTCTTTTTTCAATGGCAGAAGCTTCCCGGAAAATCTTTGCTGTTTGCAGAGCCGCCCTTCTTTTATCCATTATTAAATTCTTAGCCAACGGTACACTAATACCGAAATAACTTGTTTCTCCTTTTGTATCCATCGGGTCAGTACGGTTACCGGATAAATACTCTACCCCTGCTGATATTTCCACTCCAAACCAGGTAGGTATGGAAAGTTCCGGCCGGTTGTAATAATAGTAATCGTTACCATCAAAAGTTTTTTGTGCCGACTCATTTTTTAAAACAGGGTCAAACATCCCTTTGGCAATAGTGACATCTGCTTTTGCTTTTTCAATAAAAATATCAGCCTGCTTTGTCACCGGGTGAAATTGTTTTACAATTTCCATTAGTTGTTTAGCAGATAGTGTTTTTATTGAATCCTGACCTTTTACAGAAATCGTTACTGTTAATACTGTAAAAAGAATACTATATTTTAATAGGTTCATTTTTTATCTTTTTGTTTCCCTTCCTCTTTTTTATAATAATCAGGTGGAAAACCGTTGATATTCCGCCACAGCTCGTACCATACAGGTACATCTTTTAATAAAGTGATGCCTTGTGCGCCGGTGCCCATTTTTAATTCTTTGGGCCAGGGTTTTTCACCAGCATCCTCTTTTACCAGCACCCTGAACTTTCCATTTACACTAAGATTGCTTTCCACAGCCACTATCTCACCACCAAAAGTGCCGGATGACGCCTTTGGCCAGCCACTGAAAACAATCGCCGGAAAACCATCAAACAGGAATCGGACTTTTTGTTTTATTGCTAGCAATGGCAAATCCAGCGGCTGTACAAACATTTCTACTGCATACTGAATTTTATCAGGAACAATTTCTGCAATCATTTCCCCTTCTTTTACAAACTCTCCAATACCTGCTTTTTGTGCTTTTATAATTTGTCCGCTTTGTGAAGCTACTATGAAATACATGCCGTTGCGGATGCTATAACTGGCATATTGATTTTCCAATTTGGCAATATCTGACTGCCCGCTGGCGATTTGAGTGAGTGATTGAAACTGCTCTCCTTGTGCTTTGGTTACTTTTTCTACATTTTCCTGTTGTAAAGCACTCATTTCAATACGGGTAATAGTTAAATCCTGCTTGCTGTTTGATAATCTATTTTCAGCACTTATTCTCTTGGCTTGGGCATTTTGAAATTGCTGATTACGGATTTCTAATTGCGTTAAAGAAACAAGGCCGCTGTCATACATCGCTTTCTGCCGGTTGAATTGTTTAGTACCAATAGCGAAATCATTATTAGCTGCAGATGCTTCTGCACTATCAGCCTGTACTTTCAATTGCAATTGATTCAGTTTATTCAGCAACTGATTTAGTTTTAACTGTAGCCCTGAATTAATAGCACCAATCTGCTGGTCGGCTACACCTACTTTACTTTTATAATATTCTACGGATTGTTGTTTACCGGCCAGTTGTTCCTGTGTCCGCTGTAACAAATTCGGGTCGAGGTAATCCACTTTTACTTCCGTTAACTGAATTAAGGTGTCGCCGGCTTTTACATAATCACCTTCTTTTATATGCCATTTCATCACCCGGCCACCGATAATGGTGTTGACCTGCTGTGGCCGTTGGTCCTGGTATAAAGTAGTAACTGTTCCCTTGGCCCGGATATTTTGTGTCCAAGGCAAAAACAGAAAGATGACAAATACCAGTACACAGATAAAGAACCAGAGTTTTACTTTACTGTTTTTATTGTACTTGTAAATATGTGTGTATGATTTCAGGTTATTGTTTTCCATGATTTATTTATACTATTTACTATTTGTTTGTGTGGTAATACGACCCTCTTCGATGGTTAGAATTTTGTCACATTGTTTTGCAAAATCATCATCGTTACTCACCACTATTATTGTAGTATTTTTTGTTTCCTTAAGTAATTCAATTATTTGATTTCGCTGACCATTTTCAAAATTTTGCCAGGGTTCTTCTAAAAGTAACAGCCTGGGCTTACCGACCAGTGCTCTTACCAGTAAAATCTTGTGAATTACATTCCGCGGCAGCCGTTTACCGGTTGGGTCCAGCATAGTATCATACCCATTTTTCAGGGTACCAATAAAATCATTAAGGCCCACTTTTACAGATACGTTAATAACAGTTTCCAGCGAAATATTTTCATTGCCCAAAGCAATATTTTCCCATACAGTACCATTAAAAATATCCTGCTGGTTCATTAACACACCCATTTGCGAACGAACACTATTCAAATTATAGTTTCCTAATGGTACCCCATCTAATAAAAACGTACCCTTAAAATCTGGATAGGCACCGGCCAATACTTTCAGCAGCGTTGACTTACCCGAACTGTCTTTACCTTTTATACAAACCTTTTCTCCGGCATTTATCTCCAATGAAATATTTTGTAATACATTATTCTCATTATTGTAACTAAAGCTCAGGTTTTGCATTTCTACTTTTAAGCCATTGCCGGTATCAGCCAGATGAGCGGAACCGTTTTCTTCCACCGGATTATCGGTCAGGTTAGATAATTTTTCAACTGAAGTAAGCGTATCATAAACACTGCCAAGATTCATAATCAGTTTTTCAACTGAGGTAAGTACCAGCAGAATAATAATTTCTGCTGCTATAAACTGACCGATGTTGAGTTGCTGATTTACCAGTAGTATGGTACCTACTATCAGCATAGCAGCAGTAATAACGGTTTTAAATATTACCAATACATTATACTGAAACAACAGTATTTTGAAGTGTTTGTTACGGGCATCCAGATACCCGGTCACCTGTTCATCTGTTTTTTTCAAATGCAGATCATTGCCTTTTGTGAGTTTGATGGATTTAATAACTCTTGCTGTTTCTTCCAACCAGCCGGCCACCTTGTATTTGTAAGTACTTTCCTCTATACTTGTTTGCAGCCCTTGATTACCGGTGTAGCGGATTATCAATGATAACAGGAGGATGAGGATTAAGCCAAAAAGAATAAATGCCGGATGGTAAAAGGATAATAAAATCAATCCAAATAATATCTGGATACTGGCCGTTGGTATATCCAATAAAATTTTGGATAAGCTTTTCTGTAATACGGGGATATCAAAAAAGCGGTTGACCAGTTCTGGTAAATAGGCTTTATCTGTTTTTTTGAGGTCTAATTTTGGAATATGTTCGGCAAAAGCAAAAGCGTAGCGGACAAATATTTTTTGCTGAATTTTTTCAACAATCTTCATCTGGTTTACCTGCATAATACCGGCAACCAATACGCCTGTTACTACCAAAAAAATAAGCACAATTAGTGAAGCTCTCATAGAAGCACCAAGAACAAAACCAATAATGGCTTGTACGCCCAATGGCAGCGATAGTTGTATTAACCCATTTAAAATGGCATAATAATAGACAGCAGAAATTTCTTTTCGTTCCAGTTTTACCAGGTGCAATATTCTGGCAACCGGGCTTTTGGTTGTTGGCATAAAAAAGTTTTGTTAATCAGGTACATAAAGTTACAGACAAGCAAATGCGTATCTGGTAAAAAATAAGGAGTAGTGATTAACAAAAATTGGGCGGAGGGGTCAGTTTTTCGAGGCAGGGGGAAGCCTGAATTTTTTCAGCTACATGCAGTGCAGTGCTTATTTGGTCAGAAAGCTCAAGGGATTGATAAGAAAGAAAAGAAATTTCCTTTTTGTCTTTTTTCTCTTCTTCATTTTTTTCACCGCTTTTTTCCTCATCTAACATAAATACAGTGGTGGAATCGGAAAAAAGGGTAGTAAAAGCCGGGCCAGCCTGAACCAGGGTAAACAGGAAAAGTAGTATGGCGGCTATTTTTTTCATCACTGATGCAAAAATACACATGTAGATAACATCTGCAAGAACCAATTGTTTGAAGATTGTAAAATTTTTTATTGCTGATTCACAATTCTTTGGATTTGGTGGGCAACTGATCATATTCCCCTCTGAAAGCATACCAGCCAAAAATCATCAGCCCGATAGCAATAGGAGTAAAGATGGCGATGATAATAATCCAGATAACGGGGTTGTTGATGTCTTTTTTTCCGCTAGGGTCAATATTAGTGATTGCGCCATTTACCAATGCAAAAATTACCAGCGGAGCAAGGATGAGCCAGAAGATGCCAAGAAATTTTTTAAATGCATTCATATTTTAGTCTTTTATATTTCTATCAATTTTATTTGTCAGATAAATAGTGCCAATCACTAAACAAAGTGCGGCCACACCAATCGGGTACCAAAGCCCCACCAGTGGATCTGTAGGAAAACTGGTCGTTAGCAACAAGCCGATAAAAGGAACCAGCCCGCCAAACACACCATTGCCAATATGATAAGGCAGGCTCATAGAAGTATACCGGATTTTTGTCGGGAACATTTCTACCAGGAAAGCAGCAATAGGGCCATATACCATCGTTACGTATAGTATTAATAAGAAAACAAGACCGATAAATTTCCAGTAAGTACCTGATGAAAGATGTTTGTTGGTATATGCCGTTTTAGCTGAAGCAATAGTTTTTGCCGGGTCAGCAAATACAGTATCCTTTTTTATTTCCTGGTATTTAGCTCCATTCGCTAAAGAGTAGTTGCTCGTTGTTGTAACTAATGAATCACTGCTGTTTTTAATTGCTTCTTTTTTTGTTGTTGAATCCGACAAGGTTTGGCTGCCATCTTTTTGCCAGGTAGAAATTTCGGTATCTTCTAAAAAACTGCTAAAGATTGGTCTGTAGGTTAGTATACCCAAAAACATACCTAACATCATTATCCATTTCCTTCCAATCTTATCACTCAACCAGCCCCATAATACAAAAAACGGAGTAGCAAAGGCAATGGCCCAAAGCATAATCGTCCGGCTTTGCTCAAACTCTAATAAGCATTTTGTTTCTAAAAAATTCTGTGCATAAAACTGGCCGGTGTACCAGATGACTCCTTGCCCCATCACTGCTCCAAACAAGGCCAGCAATACCATTTTGAAATTGGCTTTGTTCCGAAAACTTTCTTTCAACGGATTCACAGATGTTTTTCCTTCAGATTTCAGTTTTGTAAACATAGGCGACTCCGCCATTTTCATTCTTATATAAATAGAAACACCCACCAGCAAAATAGAAATCCAGAACGGATAACGCCAGCCACCCCATTGGGCATTAAATGCAGCATCAGACATATTTGATTTTACCAGCAGAATTACACCCAGTGCCAGGAATAATCCTAAGGTGGCAGTAGTTTGTATCCAACTTGTATAGTAGCCTCTTTTACCAACAGGTGCATGTTCCGCAACATAAGTGGCCGCACCACCATATTCACCACCAAGAGCAAGACCCTGCAACAATCGTAATAATAAAACAAGTATGGGAGCCGCAATACCAATGCTTGCATAACCGGGTACACAACCAATCAAAAATGTAGAACCACCCATCAACACAAGTGTAAGAAGAAAAGTGTATTTACGGCCAATCAAATCACCCAACCGCCCAAACACTAATGCACCAAACGGACGAACGATAAAACCAGCCGCAAAGATGGCCAGTGTGCTTAATAAGGCCGCTGTTGCATTACCTTCAGGAAAAAATTGTGTGCTGATAGTTTTGGCCAGCATACCAAAAATGTAGAAATCGTACCATTCAATCATGGTGCCGACAGAGGAAGCCGCAATAACCGTTCGTATCGTTCTGGCAAAGGTTAGTTGTTTCATTTAATCAAGATATGAATTTGTACTGCAAAGCAAAAAAAATATTCATGGGAATGTTCCCGGAATTTACCAGAACTGATAATCATCACACAGAGGAAAAAGAGAGATAGAGAAAACAGCCATTTAATTGCGAAGCAATTCTCCTTTTCGCTTTTTCCTCTGTGCGAAAACCTTTTGAATTATGTAAATTTATCCTCTCTTAGCAAACAATATGTAATTATATCTATTTATTATGCCATATCCATTTCAAATAACATCATTAGAGCAATATCATAACGATTACAAAAAAAGCACTGAAGAACCAGAAGCTTTCTGGGGAGCCGTAGCTGAAAATTTTCAATGGAGAAAAAAATGGGACAAGGTTCTTGAATGGAATTTTAAAGAACCAAAAATAGAATGGTTCAAAGGTGGCAAACTGAATATCACAGAAAATTGTATTGACCGTCATTTAGAAAAGCTGGGTGATAAACCCGCTATTATCTGGGAACCCAATAATCCTGATGAAAGAACAAGGGTGGTTACTTATAATCGTTTGCATAAAAGGGTTTGCCAGTTTGCACAAGTATTAATTAATAATGGAGTAAAAAAAGGCGACCGGGTTTGTATTTATATGGGTATGGAACCGGAATTAGCTTATGCTGTTTTAGGTTGTGCCAGGGTTGGTGCTATTCATTCGGTCATCTTTGGCGGTTTTTCTGCACAAAGTATTGCAGACAGATTAGATGATGCGAAAGCAGAATTTATAGTAACCTGTGATGGTGCTTATCGTGGTGGAAAAGATATTCCATTGAAAAGTGTGATAGATGATGCACTCATAGGAAATAAAACAGTGAAAAGAGTAATTGTTTATACAAGAACAAGAACTCCCGTCTCTATGATAAAAGGCCGTGATGTATGGTGGGAAGATGAAATGGAACATGCCGAGTCTCAAATTGAAAAAGAAGGAGTGGTTTCCTTTCCGGCGGCTGAAATGGATGCTGAAGATCCTCTCTTTATATTATATACGTCCGGCAGTACTGGAAAACCAAAAGGCGTAGTGCACAGCATAGCCGGTTATATGGTTTGGACTACTTATACTTTTGTGAATACATTTCAATACAATCCTGGCGATGTTCATTTTTGTACAGCCGATATTGGTTGGATAACAGGGCATAGTTATATAGTATATGGTCCTTTAAGTGCAGGTGCTACTTCCTTAATGTTTGAAGGTGTACCTACTTATCCGGATGCAGGAAGATTTTGGGATATAGTGGATAAACATAAAGTCAATATTCTTTATACTGCACCAACCGCTATCCGTAGCTTGATGGGTTTTGGTTTAGAACCGTTGAAAGGAAAAGATTTATCATCGTTGAAAATATTAGGCACTGTTGGTGAGCCTATTAATGAAGAAGCATGGCATTGGTACAATGAAAATGTAGGAAAGAAAAAATGCCCGGTAGTAGATACCTGGTGGCAAACAGAAACAGGCGGTTGCCTGATTTCAAATCTGGCCGGCATCACACCTGCCAAACCAAGCTGGGCTACCTTACCCATGCCCGGTGTGCAGCCATTGTTGGTAGATGAAAATGGAAAAGAAGTAACTGAGAAAGATGAACATGGTTTATTGAAAGGAAACCTTTGTATCAAAGCACCCTGGCCGGGAATTTTAAGAACAACTTATGGCGACCATGAACGGTGCAGGTTGAATTATTTTGCAGCGTATGAAAATCTTTATTTTACAGGTGATGGTGCATTGAAAGACGAACAGGGAAATTATCGTATTACCGGAAGGGTAGATGATGTATTAAATGTAAGCGGTCACAGAATAGGAACCGCTGAAGTAGAAAATGCTATTAACATGCATGCTGGTGTAGTAGAAAGTGCAGTAGTTGGTTATCCGCATGATATAAAAGGGCAGGGTATTTATGCTTATGTTATTTTTAATGGTACACATGGCGATGAAAATTCAAGAAGACAGGATATTCTGCAAACTGTAACAAGGGTTATCGGACCAATAGCGAAACCCGATAAAATTCAATTTGTTTCCGGTCTTCCAAAAACTAGAAGTGGAAAAATTATGCGTCGGATTTTAAGAAAGATTGCAGAAGGCGAAATAGAAAACCTGGGAGATACTTCTACATTGCTTGATCCGGGTGTGGTGGAGGAGATAAAAAACGGCAAGCTTTGATAAAAAATTAAAGCAGCACGGATCGGCTGCTTTAAGAGGTTTTTCGAAATTAGTTGGTGGCAAAAATTCTGTGCAAACTTCGGAACAAAAAGTGTACCTCTCATTGATTCGGGCAATGAAATTATTCATACTTATTAAAGAATTATGCACAAAAAGTAGCAGGTATGCCCTGTAAAAATTACTTTTGACCGATAACCCTTCAGGCGGAAGGGTGTCAATATCTATGGGAAAAAAATCCTTCAAACGAAAGTTGCCTTCAATTTTACGCTGGGTATTATGGGTGCTGCTGGCCCAG
>JANMFO010000303.1:0-5651 GCA_031374245.1 Chitinophagaceae bacterium
CAAAATGACGAAAAAGAAAAAAGGGCAGCAGAGTTAATCATTGCCAATGAAGAACTTGCCTTTCAAAATGAAGAGAAAGAAAAAAGAGCAGCGGAATTAGAAATTGCCAACAAAGAACTTACTTTTCAAAACGAAGAGAAAGAAAAAAGGGCAGCAGAATTAGGCATTGCCAATAAAGAACTTGCTTTTCAAAATGAAGAGAAAGAAAAACGGGCAGCGGAGCTTATCATTGCTAACAAAGAACTGGCTTTCCAAAATGAAGAAAAAGAAAAAAGAGCAGCAGAGTTAATCATTGCCAACAAAGAGCTGCTGGCATTCACTTATGTATCAAGTCATGATTTGCAGGAGCCACTACGCAAAATACAGACCTTTGTAACCATCATCCTCGAAAAGGAAGAGAAAAATCTATCTGATAACGGTAAATATAACTTCCAGCGGATGCAATTGGCAGCAGGAAGAATGCAACAACTCATAGACGATTTATTAGCCTTCTCCCGCATCAACACCACCGAACTTAAAATTGAAAAAACCGACCTCAATACAATTATCGAAGAAGTAAAAACAGAACTAAAAGATATCATCCTGGAAAAAAATGCAACCATAGAAGCTACCGAAATTTGCCCTGTCAATATTATTCCCTTCCAGTTTCGCCAACTTATGTACAACCTTATAAGTAATGCACTTAAATTTTCAGACACTTCCCGGCCATCACATATAATAATAAAAAGCAGGATTATAAAAGGGAACATATTGAACAATGAAAAGCTGTCACCTGAAAAAAATTATTGCCATATCACCGTCAGCGACAATGGCATTGGCTTTGAGCCCCATTTTAACGAACGCATTTTTGGAGTGTTTCAGAAACTGCACAGCAAAGAAGTATATGATGGCACCGGCATCGGGCTTGCAATCGTTAAAAAAATAGTGGAAAATCACAACGGTATCATCATAGCAACCGGTGCGTTAAATAAAGGGGCGACATTTGATATCTATATCCCTGCTAACTAGGGGAACAATGAATGATGAAAGTAGTTCCCCGATAGCTATTAAGACCGGCTAAAAAATCCTTTCACTTCATCCCAATCCTTTTTATCTTTGCCCTGTGCTTCCCGACTATCCACATAAACTTTTTGCAGACGAACGCTGCAACTTCAACCTGCTGATGGAAACATTGGCGATGGATGCCCCCAACCTCCCGAAATAATCGGGACAGGCTCTAAAGGGGAGTATCAATACAGTACTTCTCTTATTGCGCATTTTTTTTGGTATCAATTTTCTTTCGCTTAAATCTTTAAACATGTCAACTATAGTTGAGAATACAATAAAGCAAAATGCAACAACTGATTTTCTTCCGTTACAAGGAACTGACTATGTAGAATTTTATGTAGGCAATGCCAAACAGGCGGCACATTTTTATAAAACGGCTTTTGGTTTTCAATCGCTGGCTTATGCCGGGCCTGAAACAGGAGTGAAGGATAAAGTGAGCTACGTTATCCGGCAGAACAAACTCACTTTTGTGTTAACCACACCGCTGCGTATTAATAATCCGATAGCTGACCATATATATAAACATGGTGATGGCGTAAAAGTGCTGGCCTTAAAAGTGGATGATGCAAAAAAAGCATTTGAAGAAACTACCAAGCGGGGCGGCAAAGCGTATATGGAACCAACTATTTTAAAAGATGCTGCCGGCGAAGTGGTTCTTAGTGGCATTCATACCTATGGGGACACGGTGCATCTTTTTGTAGAAAGAAATAACTATAACGGTGTTTTTATGCCCGGCTTTCGGGAATGGAAAAGCAATTACAATCCCACTTCAACCGGTTTACTGTATGTGGACCATTGTGTGGGCAATGTGGGCTGGAACCAGATGAACCCCCGGGTAAAGTTTTATGAAGAAGTGATGGGCTTCCGCAACATCCTGACGTTTGATGATAAAGATAATTCTACCGAATACTCAGCACTGATGAGTAAGGTGATGAGCAATGGAAACGGCTATGTAAAATTCCCCATCAACGAACCGGCAGAAGGAAAAAAGAAAAGCCAGGTGGAGGAGTACCTCGATTTTTATAATGGCGAAGGGGTGCAGCATGTGGCCATTGCTACGGATAATATTGTGGCTACTGTTACAGAACTGCAAAAACGGGGAATAGAATTCTTAACCATCCCCGCCAGTTATTATGAAACCGTATTGGAAAGGGTGGGAAAAATTGATGAAGACCTTCAGCCCCTGCAGGACCTTGGCGTTTTAATAGACCGTGACGAAGAAGGTTACCTGCTGCAGATATTCAGCAAGCCCTTGGAAGACAGGCCTACTTTGTTTTTCGAAATTATTCAACGCAAGGGAGCCAAAAGCTTTGGAAAAGGAAACTTTAAAGCCCTGTTTGAAGCATTGGAAAGGGAGCAGGATGCGAGGGGGAATCTATAAATAATAAGTCCGCAAGTCAGTAAAGACGGGAAAGTCCGAAGATATTTACTGATTACCCACTGTGTCTTTCCGACTCCTGACTTTCGGTCTTCCGGACTTTTTTTGGCTATCTTTACAATTCATTTAGCAATAAAATTCAAATAAAATCTGTTACTTGCCGTTACTTCTTAACAGAAAAAATATGTTGAAAAACCTCATTACATTCCTTTTATTCATCAGTATTACCAATAGTGTATCAGCCCAGCCATCTCCACAAAACGGCGGCAGTAATTCCAATTCTTTTATTGATTACCAGAAAACGTTTCCCCGCCCCAGCGAAGCATTAGAGAAAAAGGAAGATACCCTGCAAAAACAGTTTGAAGCACAGAAATTAATATGGCCTGCCAAGTATATGTACATCCGTTCTTTCAAGTACGACAGTCAGCTGGAAGTATGGGTGAAGAACGATGTGAAAGAACAGTTCAAACTTTTTAAGACCTACAAAGTATGTGCATTGGCAGGTACACTGGGCCCTAAACGGATGGAAGGGGATTACCAGGTGCCGGAAGGTTTTTATTACATCAATGAATTTAATCCGAAAAGTAATTATTATTTATCGCTGGGAATTAATTATCCCAACGCATCAGACAGAGTATTGAGCGATTCCTTGCGGCCCGGCAGCGCCATTTTTATTCATGGCAGTTGTGTTACGGTGGGTTGCATTCCCATCCGGGATGAGCAGATTGATGAATTATATATTTTGGCAGCACATGCAAAAGATGAGGGGCAGGATTTTATTCCGGTTCATATCTTCCCGGTACGGTTTAATAAAGAAAAGAGTGTGAAGTATCTTGAAAACCTGACAAAAGATGATGCAGTGTTAAAAAAGTTTGCTGACAGGATGGAAGATGCCTATGATTATTTTGAAAAATACAAACAACTGCCGGTGGTGATGATTGGTGAAAAAGGAGAATACATAATTAATGATGTGCCACCAAAAAAGGTAAAAGAAACAGTTCCGGAAAAGCCGGTTAAAAAAATTGCTATGCAGCACCGTACCCGCAATGTGGGTGTGCTGGCCGATGCTGTTCATCAGTGGCCGGAATATCCCGGTGGTGGTGAAGCATTTATAAAATATCTTGACCATTTGGGCAGAGACATGGTAGACTATTTACCGGAAGCTGTTAAAAAGACCTATGTGCAAGTGGAGTTTGTGGTAGATAAAGATGGAGTGCCGGTAAATTTCAAAATTTTAAAAGGATTAAAAGACGGCGACGACTTTAATGATGAACTGATAATCCGCCTTGAAAAAATGGGGACCTGGAAACCCGCCATGCTGAATGACAAACCGGTAGCTAAGAAAATGGTGCAGACTGTAACTGTTGTAGCGCCACCACAGGAATAATTTACTGCAATAAAAGTTGTATTGTTTCCGGTGTTTGCTGACGAAGCAAAATCGTTTTCCCTTCTGTAAGTTTTTCAAATACCTGCTGTGTATAGTGCCTTATAGTTAACAGCGACAATCCTTTTGTTACCTGCACATCTAAAAAAGCAGAAGCTTCCAAAGCCAGTTTTTCAATTTTTTCTGTTCTGTCGTCCAGCACACAAATAAAACTGATAGCCCCGTTTTGTGTCAGGTTCGGTTTGATATGTAATTTTTCAAAGCAATGATACAAATGACCTACATGCTGTTCGCCAATAAAAGAAAAATCTTTTGAACTCATTTCAATCATTGCCTGTTTGTCTTTCAGTACAATGATGGGTGGCAGTTGGTGTACCGGTTTATCATGAATGACGGTTCCCGGTAAAGACGGATCGAGAAAACACTTTACATACAGTGGTATTCCTTTGTTTTGTAGCGGCTTTATTGTTTTTGGGTGAATGACCTGAGCTCCATAGTAAGCCATTTCAATTACTTCATTATAGTTCAGTTCCGGAATAGCTACTGCATCAGAAAATTGTTTAGGATCAGCATTCATCACACTTTCCACATCTTTCCAGATAGTCTGGCTTTCGGCATCGAGCATATTGGCAAATACAGCGGCTGAATAGTCACTTCCTTCTCTTCCCAGTGTAGTGCTTTCATTTTCATCTGTAGCACCAATAAAGCCCTGTGTCAATACAATATCACTAGTTTCAAATTCTTTTACTACCGTACTTTGAACTTTAGCAGTAGTGTATTCCCAGTCAATTGAAGCATCCCTGAAGTCATCATCTGTTCTGAAAATATCCCGTACATCCATCCATTTATTATTGATGCCTGCTTCATTCAGGTAAGCACTTACAATAGCGGTGGAAAATAATTCGCCGGAACAAACCACCTGGTCATAGTAATAATCATAATCTCTTACCGGTGTATCATGCAGCAACCATTCCACTTCTGTAAAGAAATCTTTTAGCTGATTCTCGCAGGGAAGATAATGGGTGACCAATAAGTATTTAGCAGTGGTAAGGTGTTGTTGTTTTACCTGTTCAAACAATTGCAGTGCTTCTTCTTTTTTACCGGCAAAAAATGCATCCACCACTTTTTCCAGTGCATTAGTGGTTTTACCCATAGCAGAAATAATCACCACAATTTTCTCCCCTTTCCAATGTTTCAGGATGTGGCTTATATTTTGAATCCGCTCCACACTGTTCACTGAAGCACCACCAAATTTGAAAACTTTCATTTTATATAGACATATTTAAAAGATGGGTGCAAATGTCGGAATATTCCTGTCAACTTATTAACTTGTTGAACAGCCAACTTAGGCCCAAAGCCTTATTTTTGTTACAAACTAAACTTGCTTGTATGGATCTGAAAAGAAAGATATTAACCCTCGATGAATTTACCATTCAATCGTTACGGGATGTTCCCAATGCAACTGGTGAGTTGTCCAGACTTTTGCGGGATATGGGGTTGGCAGCCAAAAGGGTGAATGTGGAAGTGAATAAAGCCGGTTTGGTAGATATTCTGGGAGATGCAGGTACTATTAATGTGCAGGGCGAAGAGGTGAAGAAGCTGGATGTATTCGCCAACGACCAGTTTACCGGTGTATTGAGGCATGGTATCAGTTGCGCAGGTATTGCCAGTGAAGAGTTGGATGATTTTGTAGCTTTTGATGATGAGATAAGCCAAAAATCTAAATACGTTTGCCTGTACGATCCGTTGGATGGTAGTGCCAATATTGATGTAAACGTTTCTATCGGAACTATTTTCTGTGTCTACAAGAGAGTAACACCATTAGGAACAGCCGTAACAAAG
>JANMFO010000310.1:0-4970 GCA_031374245.1 Chitinophagaceae bacterium
ACTTCTGCTACTACCAAAGAGGGACGGAAGCCTTTACTGGACTATATTGGCGGGCTGAATAATAGTTTTACACGTTTGTAAAAAAGAAGGTGAATAATTTTTGATATGGTTTCTTTGTATTTATACCTTAATTTGCAGCCAATTACGAGCCGTTTATGAAACGAATCTTATCCGAAAAAAATTTAGTGGTTGTTTTATTTGTGATGGTACTCATCACTTTTTCCCTCGCTCAGGAAGACAGCAAGAAAATGGAGAAAATGTACTCCGGTGCTACTACTGCTACAGCTTCCAGTTTTTTGAAGCAACAGGTTGATTCAAAAATCAGCAACTCCAATTCAAATTCTGTTACTACTACAGTTTCTGCAGAATAAAAAATACCCTTTAGCAGATATTTTCTTTTCTCTTTTTCTGAAATAGCTTAGACAAAAAATCAGCGATGCGAAAGATATTTTTATCCTCTTTATTGTTGATAAATATGATGGCTTTTTGCCAAACAGCAGACAGCACTATTGATGCGGCAAGAAAAAAGCAAATTGATGATTCAATAACGGCTGTATTAAACAGTATAAGTAACAGTAAAGATTATACTTCCTCATCTTCGGATCCGAATAATGTTCAGGAAAGTGTAAATCCGGGTCTTGATTATTTTGTACGAATGCAGGAAAGGGAAAAAGCTGAAAAGAAGAAAACAGCTGTATTTAGAATTATTTTAGGGGTGCTTTTGCTCGGTATCCTTATTATTGGATTGACCAGGAAAGTGAAAAAACAGGAGAGTAGGAGTTAGGTACGGAGGTTATCTCCGTATTAATCATTGTTCATCTTAGTGCGCAGCGGTAATTAATTCACCACTTTATTGGCGCAACTGCTGCTGGCAAAAGCTTCTGGCTTGGCTTTAAAGGCAAAGCCCATTCCCAGGATATAACCCATTGCTTCTTTCAACGCATCATTACTTTTGAACTGCGGATTGGTGTTGATGTCAGCATGTACTTCCATATCCACATTGTAAAGGGTGAACAGGTTACAGAGTTCATAAGCAATTTCAATGCTCTTGGCCACTTCCATCAGCATACGTTCCTTAATGGTGTACTGCTGCCGGGTTTTTTCATTGTGAATGAACATAAAGCCGCCATGTCCTTCACGCAGAAATACAATAACAGTGGCAAATTCTGTTTCCTTTCCTTTTACCTGTGAGTCGGTGCCGATGCAAACTTTCAAACGAAATCCTTTTTGTGTTTCCCGTTTGATGGCATTTTCTACAGCTTCCATAATGGGTAGTTCAATCGGGTCGCCATTAAATTTTCTCCATATCATATAAAAAGAGGTTTTCCTAAGTTACAGGAAAACCTCTTAACAACAATAGGGGTACGGATTATTGTTCTGTTACCAGAACTAAAAAAAGTTTTATTGGCGTACTAATTTATCGATCCACTGGCCGGTATCATTCGAAAACCTTACCAGGTACATACCGCTTGTAATAGCGGATGCGTCAATATTGTTTAAGCCATTTGTCAGTTGCCCTTTGCGTACTGTTTTGCCATTAAAGTCGTAGATGGCATAGTTGTAAGCACCGGGGCTGGTTACTATTATGGTATTACTATTAATAAGGTTGGTTACCAATTTTGGTTTTGGAGAAATACCGGTTTGTTTCAAAGAAACGGTATTGGAATAAAACAGGTGGCCATTGTCGAATGTTACTTTCAGCCTGTAAAAGGCAGTAGTTGTAACATAAGGTTTGTAAATAAATGAACGGGCTGCTACAGCAGAATTTGTTACCGGGTTGAAGTTTCTGCCATCAGTAGATATTTCCAGAATTTGTTCTGTTACCTGCTCATCAGCATCAATAATCCAGTTTAGTTTATGCTTATCACCATTCACCTCTCCCTGTAGTTCCAGTTTTCTCAGGGGTAAAGTTATTGGCTGGCTTTGCGCTGCATTAATTGAGTATTCACCAAGGCTGCCATATTCAGGGGTATTTAAATTTCCTACGCCGTCAATACGTATGTAGTAAGTTCCGGGATTCAGAATGGTATCAACAGCAGCATTTAATGTTAGTGCCGGATTGTAGGTGCCAATAGAATTTGTTGCGGTGTTGAATAGTTGCATTGAAATATCAAGGTTAGAATTTGCATTCCCTGACCCGACATTTGATGGGATGGCATCTATAATGACTCTTTTTGTACTTGCCAATGTAAATTTGAACATATCCTTATCAGTGGCAGTAGCGATCATTCCATCTACTGTAAATGCATCATTAACGAATGACTGAGGGGTAGCTGAAGGAAAAGTTTCAGCAAAATCATCTGTGCGGTAAGTAAACTCATTATAAGTGGTGAGAATATCCAAATCGTTTTGATAATTGGTACAGCCGTAGGAGTTAGGTCCATTATACCATGTTGTGGAATTTCTGCTATAACCTACTCCCATAATTGGTGCCCAGCTTATTTCGCCGGTACCCTGGCCGTAATTGTAATCAGAGATCTTAACACAATTTGCATCGTAAGTAGACTGGTGATATAAACCCAATGTATGTCCGGCCTCATGTGCTGAGGCTTCAGAAACTTTTTTAGCACTATAATTTAATAATGCAGAAAAAACAAAGCAAGGCGTATCATCACCCCAGGTAAATGATCCAATAAAAGCTACACCACCTGCCGATCCATACCAGCTGGAACTAACAGTGATAATAACTCTTATCCGCTGGTCTAAAGGTGCGGCGAGGTATTTGGTAGAATCTGTTGTAACGTTAATATTAAACGGACGGTAATCTTCTGCTACACTGTTATATACGGTTGTGATCTTTGTATTGTCAAGGCCGGATGCACCGCAAACAATCGGGCCATTATAATTCCAGGCGGTGCCGGCAACGGTATGTCCGTCAAAATCAAGAAATATTACTGCCGTTGCTGTTGGGTTACTGCTGTACAGCGGCACCTGTGCAGTAGTGGTCAGTGTGCTGATGAATGCCAGCATCAAAAGACCGGGTTTAAAAAGGTTTTTCATAACGTAGGATGATTTTAAATAAGGTTCTCAATAGGTACAAAAAGGATATGGATACGGATGTCAAAACGGGTCAGGTATAAAGTTTTATTCATTTACCAGGTCATAAAAATTTTTCTTTACCAGGGTAAATTGTCCACCCAGGTTTTGTAATTCATAAAGATCACCATGCTGAAAGCTGATAATTCTTCCGGTGTAGGAAATGGTTCCATCTTCTTTGGTGATTCTGGAAATGGTAAACCGGGCACCATTAAAATTAGTGGAACGGATTACAACACTTTGAATGCGGTTGTCATACTTGGTGGCTTTTGAAACTACTTCACCATCAAATTGAAAAGAGGAACTCTCAGTTACTTTCAGACTGGTGGAATTGCCAACCGGTGCGTTGAGCAGGTCATTAATTTTTTCAATGCTTACCGGTATCCGGTCTGGTAAATTGGAAAACAATTTGGGCTTATTAAGATCCGGTTCGTTAATCGGATCTTTTTCATTTTGCGCAAAACTGCATAGACTGAAGAGCATGGTACAAAGGCATAGTACCGGGGTACGAAGGTTTTTCATTTAGTACTTTTTAAAAGTCAAAAGGATATTGTTAAGCAGTCAGGATTGATGACTGCAGTTTTCAGTGGGGACGGGGCTACAAGGTTTCAAAAAGTTTTGTAACCATCCAAAGTATGTTAAGAGTAATTAAAAAGATAGAGGAGTAGTACCCGGATGTAATCGTAAAACTGCGAAAGAGAGTTTGTTTATTTACGAATTAATACTGGTTTGTGCTGAGCATTACCAGTGTGCAGGCTTCCAATGGTTGTATACCTTTTTGTTTTGCCAATGCAGCCAATTCATCATTTTCGGCTCCGGGATTAAAGATGATCCGTTTCGGCTTTAATGAAAGTATATAATTATAGTATTCCTGCTGGTGCAGAGGATTAAGATACAATGTTACCGTATCTATATTATCAAATTTCAATTGCTCTGTTTCAATAATGACATCTGCTACTTTGGTATTTTTCCGGCCAACGGCTACTACAGGGTATCCAAGATTTCGCAAACGTTTAATGGCGAGATAGCTATACCTCGATGGATTGTCAGATGCTCCCAGTACAAGTGTTTTCTTTTCCATGGTGTAAAACTAAGTTGAAAACAGCTTAAAGAGGATGGCTATTTTATTTGCTTGCATTTCTTCCATTCAACTCCTGTGATAACAATATAGAATAAGCTTAGTAAAATGGCTGGTATTGTAGCATAGATAAGTGTTTCTAAACCGGGCATACTATACTTATCATCTTTGTCGCCTGATCTTCCGGTTGAATCTTGTATCAAAGCAATAATCATTATAAATAGTACCAGGGCTGTGCCTATTAGATGATACTTTCTCCAGGCTTTCTTTCTCCTTTTTGATCACATGTCCAAAATACCTCAATTTACGCTGTTGTGTTTTGGCAAAAAATGAAAGCTCTACTTTAGTATAGACATATTAGACGCCAATTATAATATTACAGTTCATACACCGTCTTAAGGATGACCATTATCAGTAGCTGAGATTCTGCTAAGTGATTTAGAATTACCCCTATATAATTTATATCATCTGCAACTCATCCAATATTTGCTATATGCATTGTTGTAATTCTGTAAATAGTTTCTTTGCATTACGCTTTATGCTGTGTGAATGGGCATTACGATGAAATTAATTGTCAGTGTGATTGGATTAAGTTGAATTATGATATTTTTCCCTTGAAACACAATTGCTCTAAATTGAATTTTGATATTACTCCCCTTGTTGCCCTCTGCAATTGTACTTCCATGTTTATAATATGTATGAATGCCTCTTATTGTAATATTTAAGGCTTATAGTCATGTACCTGTATATCATTTAATATTTATCGTGTTCTGTGCATTTGTAATGATAATTAAAATCTTGTTATTGCAACCTTTCATATAATGCAAGAGATTGAAACAAGTGCACATTATATGAT
>JANMFO010000331.1:0-2994 GCA_031374245.1 Chitinophagaceae bacterium
ATATTCACCACATCAAAATTTCCTTTAGTGATGAGTTGCATCTCTTTCCCATCTCTGGACACTTTATACAAATGTTCCCACCCGTCTTTCTCACTGGTCCAGGTAAACACTTTTGTATTGTCCAGCCATTCAATATTATCATGGATATCAAGGAACGCTTCGTCTTTATCAGTCAGAATGTTTTTCAGCGCCATTGTTTTTGTATTACCCACCCAAACTGTATTGGTATTCTGCAGCCGGTTCAGTTGCTGAATCATCACTTCATCAGAGCCGGGGATATAATCCATGCGGGCTAAATAGTTGTTGCGGGGATCACCAGGTACTTTAAACCATTTTGTTTGTCCCCCGGTTGCCGGTATCACACCCACTTTCACAGCGGAATTGGCGGTACCCACTTTAGGATAAGGCAATGGAATAGGTAGTGAATAATTGGAGTCAACATTATTGATCATGTAAAAAGTACCAACCCCTTTTGTATCCGATTGCCAGTAAGCAATATTCTTTCCATCCGGGCTCCAGCGAAATCCATCCCGGTCATCCAGTTCTTCTTCATACACCCAATCAAATGTTCCGTTAATGATATTATCACCGCCATCTTTTGTTAACTGAGAGATTACACCTGTTGCAATATTTTCTACATAGATATTCAGTTTGCTTACATAAGCCACTCTCCCTCCATCCGGTGAAAATTTCGCAAACATGAGTGTGGCTTCTTCCAATCCTTTACCTAATTGCTTTAGTTTTCCGCTGACAAGATTCAATACCCAGTAATCTCCTCTTGTGTTATAGCGCCACACTTTTCTTGTATTGGTAAATATCAAAAGCTTGCTGTTATCGTCTGACCAGGTATAATTATCAATGGTTAATGGTTTGACAGCTCCGGCAGGTACTAATTGATTTGCATTTACCAAAACAGATTTTGTTCCGCCTTCCACATCGTAGCGTACAATATCGTATCCTTTGGCGGTGGTATTATACTCCAGTGTGGAATAACTTTTATTATCCTTCATCCACCTCAACTGGCCGACTCCCTTTGCCCGGTAGAGATTATTAGTATAAATATCCTCCAGCGTTAGTTTTTTATTTTGTGCATCCAGGTTGGTGCTGAATGAAACAACTAAACTGATAAGCAAACCAAAAGAAAGATTATTTTTTATGTAACCCATTTTATTCATTTTACTTTTTATTTGTCTTGAAAGTTAATAATTAAATTCATCCCTCTTCAGATAAGTTTAATGTGGCAGGCATTTACTCTCAGTGGTTGCTTCAAACTCAAAAAATTTTCTTATTGCAGAAAAAAGTAAATTGGGAGCCCAAACCAACAATAGCATGATCACATTCATTTGGATTTCCCTTGCCGTATTGACTATCTGGTATAGCATTATTTTAATCAAAGATTTTTTACAGCATAAAAAGAACCTTGAACCCGTTAGTTGGGTGAAGACGGGTATTATAGGTTTTGTTGTTAATTTTTTTGATGTATTAGGCATTGGCGCTTTTGCACCGCAAACAGCTTTATTAAAATTCACCAAACAAACCGAAGACCGGGTGCTGCCGGGTACACTCAATGTTGCCAATACCCTTCCTGTATTAATCCAGGCTATTATTTTTATAACTGTTATTAAAGTTGAACCGGTTACGTTGATCCTGATGCTGGTTGCTGCAGCAGCAGGTGCCATATTGGGAGCGGGCATTGTTTCAAAGTTGTCTGAAAAGAAAATTCGTTTGACCATGGGAGTTGCTCTGCTCATTACTGCAGCTTTTATGTTTGCCGGTAAAATGAAATGGATACAGGGCGGTGGTACGGATATTGGCTTGTATAATGCTAAATTAGTAATAGCAATCGTCGTTAATTTTATTTTAGGTGCATTAATGACAGCTGGAATAGGACTTTATGCTCCCTGCATGGCCCTGGTTTTCGCATTGGGCTTATCACCACAGGTTGCATTTCCCATTATGATGGGATCCTGTGCTTTTTTAATGCCGCCGGCATCTGTAAAATTTATTAAAGAAGGAGCTTATAACAGGAAAGCGGCTGTTGCAATGGCGATACCGGGTATGGTGGCTGTTTTAATTGCAGCATTAATTGTAAAATCATTGCCGTTGGATACGCTGCGTTGGCTAGTCATCATTGTTATCGTTTATACTTCAGCAGTGATGTTGCGGGCCGCTTATGCTCCACAAAAAGAAATATGATTACTCAACAAGATAAACAGCATTTTTCACGGTATTGAATTGAATCAATCCTCCCGGTAATTTTTTATAACTCACCTTTTTACCATTACTACTGATTTTTAAACCGGGTCTTCCTTCAATCCTGCAGGTTTCTCCGGCCTTTGACATAATTTTTAATTGCGTTATCATTTTATTTTTCCAAACAAAATCCAGTTCAAAACCGCCTCTTGCACAAAGGCCTTTAAACTCCCCTTCGCTCCATTCGTCGGGTAAAGCGGGCAATAATTTTATAAATCCGTCATGCGATTGCATCAGCATTTCGGTAACAGCAGCAGTAACGCCAAAACTGCCATCAACCTGTAATGATCTGCCACACAATGCAAATAAGGATGTGCAGCATTGCTCTTTTAAATATCCCTTGTAAATTTTATTCGAGCGGTTTCCATCTCCCAGTCTTGCCCACAATGCCATTTTCCATGCTCTTGAAAAACCGGTGGATGCATCACCTCTTTCCTCCAATACTTTTTTATACGATTCAGTCAACGCCGGTGTTCTTTTTTCGTACAACACTTTACCCGGGTATAAACCATACATATGAGAAAAGTGGCGGTGATTTTTTTCCAGCGATTTCCAGTCATCAGCCCATTCCTGTAAAGAACCGTCTTTACCAATTTGAGGAGGCACTAATTTTTCTCTTGCTGTTTTAACTTGTCGAACAAAAGCATCCTCTTTTCCTAAAATTTTTGAAGCTTCAATGTAATAACCAAACAGGTCATACAAAATCTGTGCCGGATCTTCCATCGATATGCAGATTTTGTA
>JANMFO010000388.1:0-7416 GCA_031374245.1 Chitinophagaceae bacterium
CATCGAAGAAAAATTCATGTGGGGTTTGAATCATGATGCCCGCACCATCGCCGGTATTATTCTCACAGCCACAAGCACCGCGGTGCTCCATATTTTCCAATACAGTCAATGCATCAATGATATGCTGATGCGATTTATGCCCTTTTATATTAGCCACAAAGCCAATACCACATGCATCATGCTCAAACGAAGGATCGTATAAACCAGTCTTACCTGCCATTTGCAGTTATTATTTAAGTGAATAAAATATAGTCAGGATAGGTTAAAATAGTATGGCAAGCGATCCGTCTGAAAATACAAAAAATCTTTCTACAGGAGGATGGATTAGCAGCGTATTTATCCACAAATAAAGTGGACTATTACACTCAAATAAGATAACCGAACAACTGATCGTTTTTATTGATTTCTGAGAAACCAATATTTGATGCTGTCATTTTTTTCAATAGCAAATCATAATCTGACCGGCTTTGTAATTCTACACCAACCAATGCCGGCCCGTTTTCTTTATTCGTCTTTTGCATGTATTCAAAACGGGTAATATCATCTGTTGGCCCCAGCACATTATTGACAAACTCTTTTAATGCACCCGGACGCTGCGCAAAACTTATCATGAAATAATGTTTCAACCCTTCGTATTGCAAACTTCTTTCTTTGATCTCCTGCATCCTTTCAATATCATTGTTGCTGCCACTTACAATGCAAACAACATCTTTCCCTTTTATTTCATTGGCAAAATCATCCAGTGCTGCAATGGACATAGCACCGGCTGGTTCTACTACTATTGCATCTTCATTGTATAATTTCAGGATAGTAGAACAAATTTTTCCTTCCGCTACCAACCGCATATCATCCAGCACATCCTTACAAATAGAAAAAGTTAGATCACCCACTCTTTTTACCGCAGCACCATCTACAAAACGTTCAATAGCATCTAATGTAACCGGGTGACCTGCTTTCAATGCTTCATACATAGAAGGTGCACCTTCTGGTTCTAAGCCAATGATTTTTGTTTTTGGGGAAAAGTTTTTGAAATAAGTACCCACACCTGCACTTAATCCACCACCACCAACAGGAACAAACAAGTAATCAACCGAAGGCTGGTCTTCCAGAATTTCTACACCGACTGTTCCTTGCCCCTCAATGATGCGGTAATCATCAAACGGTGGAATAAAAGTCATTTCTTTCTCTTCCGTATAATTTTTTGCAGCAACAGCACAATCATCAAACGTATCCCCAACCAGTATAATTTCAATATAATCCTCACCAAACATTTTTGTTTGCGATATTTTTTGTTTGGGAGTGATAGTTGGCATGAAGACAACACCTTTTGCGTTCAGTTTTTTACAACTATAGGCAAAACCCTGGGCATGGTTGCCTGCACTGGCACATACGACACCATTTTGTAATTGCTCTTTCGTTAACGAACTCATCATATTGTATGCACCACGCAGTTTGTATGAACGGACAACCTGCAAATCTTCTCTTTTCAAATAAACATTACAGAGATATTTCTTTGAAAGCCCACGATTAAAAGTCAACGGTGTTCTGTTAACGACCTTTTTTAATCTTAAAGCTGCACTGGCAAAATCAAGCTTGCCTGTCGTAGAAGATTCAATATTTACAGAGAGATTATTCATTTCCTTTTTTGGTTAACTGATATTATGCCAGCTCAGCAGTCAGTTTTTTCTTTTCAGTTTTTGCTTTGGTTGTATTGCTTTCAGTTTGTATAACTTTCATATCAGTCATTGCCTGTCTTAATACCGCACCTGTTATTTCTACGGGGTGATTGCGGAGTATTTTATTTACTTCAATAATGGCCCTGTTATCAACCCCATTATCTTTTCCGGAATTAAAGTTGGTACCGATTACATCTGTATCTATCGTCTGCATAAACTCTTTCAGCAATGGTTTTGCAGCATGGTCAAATAAATAGCACCCATACTCAGCTGTGTCAGAAATTACCCGGTTCATTTCATACAATTTTTTACGGGCAATGGTGTTGGCAATCAATGGAGTTTCATGCAGCGATTCATAGTAAGCAGATTCTGCTTTAATACCTGCTTCCACCATCGTTTCATAAGCCAACTCTACACCAGCTCTTATAAACGCTACCATCAGCAATCCATTATCAAAAAATTCCTGCTCTGTAATTTTTGCATCTGTCGGTGCCGTTTTTTCAAAAGCTGTTTCGCCGGTTGCTTGTCTCCAGCTTAATAGGTTTTTATCGTCATTAGCCCAGTCTTCCATCATGTTTGATGAAAATACACCACTCATAATATCATCCTGGTGTTTTTGAAACAACGGACGTAAAATATTTTTTAATTCTGTTGATAATTCAAAGGCTTTCAATTTTGCCGGGTTGCTCAGCCTATCCATCATTCCTGTTACACCACCATGCTTTAATGCTTCAGTGATAGTCTCCCATCCGTATTGAATAAGTTTTGAAGCATAAGCGGCATCAATACCTTTCTCTACCATTTTATTAAAACATAAAATAGAACCTGCTTGCTGCACACCACAAAGAATTGTTTGTTCACCCATCAAATCACTTTTTACCTCCGCAACAAAAGATGAACGAAGTACACCAGCTCTGTGTCCGCCGGTAGCTACAGCATAAGCTTTTGCCTGTGCTAATCCTTTTCCTTCAGGATCGTTTTCTGGATGAACAGCAATCAGTGTAGGTACGCCAAAGCCTCTTTTATATTCTTCTCTTACTTCGGTACCGGGGCATTTGGGTGCTACCATTATCACTGTCAAATCTTTTCTTATCTGCATTCCTTCTTCCACGATATTGAAACCGTGAGAGTAGGAGAGAGTGGCTCCTTTTTTCATTAAGGGCATTACTGCAGTAACAACAGAAGTATGTTGCTTATCCGGCGTTAAGTTCAATACTAAATCGGCTGAAGGAATTAATTCTTCATACGTACCAACAGCAAAACCATTGTCGGTTGCATTTTTCCAGGATGCTCTTTTTTCAGCAATCGCTTCTTTGCGTAAGGCATACGCAATATCCAATCCGGAGTCACGAATATTCAATCCCTGGTTAAGGCCTTGTGCACCACAACCGATAATTACAATTTTTTTGCCTTTTAAAACAGTTACACCATCAGCGAATTCGCTTCTGTTCATAAACTCACATACTCCCAGTTGATTTAACTGCTCTCTTAATGGTAGTGAATTGAAATAGTTTGCCATTGTTTTTATTTTATGTGTTTTTATTTTATGTTGCCAGCTATTGTACTACTATTATCGTCCCTTGTGTCACTCACTTCGTCGTTCGGTAATTCTACTCAACAATTTTCTTACATTGAAAAAACCTCTTCATTCTGATTTAAAAATTCATTCTCACTTGCATCTTCACCCGGTTCTTTGTATTCAAATTCTTTTAGTTTTTTATGAAAGCCATCACTGTCTTTTATTATGGCCACCCTTGCACTGCGTACAAATTCTATCAGTCCATAAGGCTCCAGTACTTTTATCAGGCCATCGGTTTCTTCTCTGTGCCCGGCTACTTCAAATACAGTATAATCTTTACGGATAACAACCGCCTTAGCTCCATGCTCTCTTAACAATCTTTCAACTTTAACTTCTTCCGCAATGATGTCCGTAGGTACCTTATATAATGCCAATTCCTGCCAGATGATTTCTTCGTTCGTATTGTAATACGCTTTCAGTACTTCCACCTGTTTTTCTATCTGGCGGCAAAGTTTTCTCACCACATCTTCTGTTTCATTTATTACAATAGTAAAACGGTGTACACTGTCCACTTCACTTGGCGAAGTATTCAGGCTTTCCACATTAATTTTCCTTCGGGAAAAAATAATAGCAATACGGTTGAGTAAACCAATCTGGTTTTCCGTGTAAACTGTTATAGTATATTCTTGTTTCATAATAATTCTTTTTAGACTAAACCACTTCATCTTTACTTAATACTACTTCGGCCACGCCTTTTCCCTGCGGCACCATCGGGAATACATTATTTTCTTTTCCAACCATCACTTCCAGTAAGTAGGAGCCTTTATGATTCAGCATAGTTGTTAATGCACTTTTCAAATCTTTTCTTTCTGCAACAGATTTTCCTTCGATACGATATGCTTTAGCCAATTGTATAAAATCAGGGCTGGTAATGTCAGTAAAGGAATAACGTCTTTCATGAAACAGCTCCTGCCATTGACGTACCATACCTAGAAACTGGTTATTTAGAATTAAAATCTTTATATCAATTTCAAATTGCATGATAGTACCGAGTTCCTGGCAGGTCATTTGAAAGCCACCATCACCGATTATGGCAACAACAGTTCTTTTTGGATCGCCATATTTTGCACCGATAGCAGCCGGTAATGCAAAGCCCATTGTACCAAGACCACCGCTGGTAACATTACTTTTTGACTGGTTATATTTTGCATAGCGGCAAGCTACCATCTGGTGCTGACCAACATCGGTAACAATAATGGCATCACCATTCGTTAGTTCATTCACCAATTTTATTACTTCACCCATAGTTAATATATCAGTCGTTGGGTCAAGTTCTTCTTTAATTACTTTATCCTGCTCTTTCTTTGTGCAATCAGCAAATTTTTGCAACCATTGCGGATATACTTTTTGCTCGACTAATGCAGTAAGCATCGGCAATGTTTCTTTACAATCACCCCAAACAGGTACTGTTGTTTTTACATTCTTATCAATTTCAGCAGGGTCAATATCCAGGTGAATAACTTTTGCCTGCTTCGCATATTTATCTAAACGACCAGTAACACGGTCATCGAAACGCATACCCACTGCAATCAACACATCACATTCATTGGTCAATAAGTTAGGGCCATAATTTCCATGCATACCCAACATACCAACGGCTAATGGATGATAAGTTGGAATAGCACTCATTCCCATTATCGTCCATGCGGCAGGAATGCCAGCTTTTTCTATAAAGACCTTAAATTCTTTTTCTGCTTTACCAAGGATAACACCCTGTCCAAAAATCACAAACGGTCTTTCTGCTTCATTAATCAATTTCGCTGCTGCCTCCACATATTTCTTACGAACAATAGGAGCGGGACGGTAACTCCTTATATGTGTGCACTTGGTATATCCTTCGTAATCGAATTGTTGCAGCTGTGCATTTTTAGTAATGTCAATCAGCACAGGGCCGGGTCTTCCACTCTTCGCTATATAAAATGCTTTGGCTAACACTGCAGGAATTTCTGTTGCATCAGTAACCTGGTAATTCCATTTAGTAACGGGAGTAGTAATATTAATCACATCTGTTTCCTGGAAAGCATCGGTGCCTAATAAATGAGCAAAAACTTGTCCCGTGATACAAACCAAGGGAGTAGAGTCAATCATAGCATCTGCGAGACCAGTTACCAAATTGGTTGCACCGGGACCACTTGTTGCAAACACAACACCAACATCGCCACTTGTTCTTGCATAACCTTGTCCCGCATGTATACCACCTTGCTCATGACGTACGAGAATATGATTCAACTTATCAGCATAATCATACAACGCATCATAAATCGGCATGATAGCACCACCCGGATAACCAAAAACAGTGGTAACATTTTCAGCAATCAGTGCTTCGAGCACAGCAACAGAACCAGAAATAGATTCTGTTTGTCCAACTTTTGCCTGTGGAGCTTTTGCATTCTGTGCTTTAGGTATTGCTTTTGTTGTTGCTAAAGTTTCCATAATATCTTTCTTTAATGAACTTTTTTTAATTATAAAGTTTTTATAACCTATATCTCTCCGCCACGGCGGAGGACAGGGGTCATTCATCCGTCACACAACCTTCACTCGCATCTTTCACCAGCTTCGCATATTTAAACAATACACCTTTGGTTACTTTCAATGCAGGTTGCTTCCAGTTCTTTTTTCTTGCTGCAATTATCTCATCACTTACGAGCAATGAAATTTTATTATTCGCTACATCAATTTCAATAATGTCATCATCTTCTACAAAGTCAATCAATCCGCCATCATATGCTTCTGGTGTGATATGGCCTACCACAAATCCATGTGTGCCACCGCTAAACCTTCCATCAGTAATTAAAGCAACGTTTTTTCCTAATCCTGCTCCAATAATTGCTGAAGTCGGTTTCAGCATTTCCGGCATACCCGGTGCACCCTTCGGTCCTTCATTTTTAATCACTACTACATCACCGGCTTTTACAATACCATTTTGAATGCCGGCAATTAATTTTTGCTCGCCATCAAATACTCTTGCAGGGCCCGTAAATTTTTCTCCTTCCTTGCCGCTGATTTTTGCTACACTTCCTTTTTCCGCCAGATTTCCATAGAGGATTTGCAGGTGCCCCGTTTTTTTCAATGGCAGTTCTAACGGGAAAATAATTTTCTGAGTGTCGAAATTTAAATCCGGAACACCTGCTAAATTCTCTGCTACCGTTTTACCGGTTACTGTCAAACAATCGCCATGCAACAATCCTTTTTGCAGTAAGTATTTCATTACAGAAGGAATGCCGCCATGTACATGCAAATCCTGCATGAGATATTTTCCTGAGGGTTTGAAATCTGCTAACACAGGCACTTTATTACTGATGTCCTGAAAATCATCTTGCGTTACTACTACACCCACACTTTTTGCCATCGCAATTAAATGCAGCACTGCATTGGTGCTTCCTCCCAAAATCATAATAACAACAATTGCATTTTCAAATGCTTTGCGAGTCATGATATCAGAAGGCTTAATATCTTTTTCTAATAAATTCAAAATTGCTTTACCTGCATCCAAACATTCTTTTTTCTTCTCATCACTTAAGGCCGGATTAGAAGAAGAAAACGGTAAACTCATTCCTAATGCTTCGATAGCTGATGCCATCGTATTCGCAGTATACATGCCACCACAAGCACCTGCACCGGGACAAGAATGTTTAATAATTTCTTTAAAATCATTTTCTTCTATTTGTCCCGCAATTTTTTTTCCCAATGCTTCAAAGGCAGAAATAATATTCAGGTCTTCACCTTTATAATGACCGGGAGCAATAGTGCCACCGTACACCATTATCGCCGGACGATTTAAGCGACCCATTGCCATGATACTCCCCGGCATATTTTTATCACAGCCCGGAATAGCAATTAATCCATCATAATAAAAGCCACCGCAAACACTTTCGATGCTATCTGCAATTAAATCTCTGCTCACCAAACTGTATCGCATCCCATCTGTACCATTGCTGATGCCATCACTGATGCCGATAGTATTAAAAATTAATCCCACCAAATCATTATCCCAAACACCTTGCTTTACATCTTTCGCCAAATCATTCAGGTGCATATTGCAGGTGTTACCATCATAACCCATACTGCAAACACCAATTTGTGGTTTCTTTAAATCATCTTCAGTTAAACCAATGCCATACAACATTGCCTGTGCAGCCGGTTGTGTTTCATCTTGCGTTA
>JANMFO010000397.1:0-7077 GCA_031374245.1 Chitinophagaceae bacterium
TGGGGCATCAACAGGTGCTACTTATGGATATGCCAGTATAAAGCCAAAAACTGCCGGAGCTTTTTACACCGGAATACAATCTGTTGCCGGTACATGGGCAGGGCCTTTTTCATTGGTGCAGCAGGATAACAGTGTTGTTACTAATTATGTGTCCAACCAGTTCTTGGAGATATCTGTAAATCTTACCAAGCTAGGTATAGACCCAGGCAATTTCAGCAACAACCCACAGTTCCCCGGCCACCAGCTATTCCATAATCATCAGCACCGCCGCCGCCCTTATTAGTCCCGGTAACATTTTTACCCATTTGCGCCTTCGCTTTCGGTGCAGGTGGTTCAACAATAGGTTTAGGTTCCGCTTTCGCTATAGATTGTTCATTGATTCGTGGAGATTTTTCGGCCACAGCCTTTGGCTTATTCACCTCAGGGGCATCTTTTTCAGTGTCTTCGTCCCAGTCTTTGGAGGTAGTAGGGGCTGTTTCAGGAGCAGCACCAACGGGACCGGAAGCAGTAGCCTCGTTACCACCGCCACCCCCAGCATCTTCCGCACTTTCTTGTTGAGGCGGCTCAGGCGGGTCGGGAGGTAAGGTTATTTCAACATCAATTTCTGTACTCTGAGCTATCGGCTCTATTGTTGGTGTTTCCCACTTCAGCAGGAACATAATAAGAAGCATCAGTCCGGCAAAACCGGCTGTTATCATAGAGGCCTGGGAACGGTGTTTGGCTTCAAGGGATGCAGACATAGCGTAAGCGTTGTTCATACAAATTTACAGTTTGGTGAGTAGCTGTGGAAACCATTGTTTTACACAGTTGTTATTAACGATGCAAATGCCGTGCAACTTGCACAAATGGTGATTTATGAAATGTTAAGATTTTCAAGAAGAGATACATCGCACAGAGGATAAAGCGAAAAGGAGAAATACCATGTGACTTTACCTCTTGCTCTCTTTTTTTCCCTGGGCGAGAAATTTTAATGGGTCTTTTTAAAAAACAACGGCAGGTTAGCTATTGCAAGTCCCGTAAGAACCACCGTCATACTGATGACATGATTAAAAGTAAACTGTTCATACAGCCACAGAACAGCTTCGATACTGCTGAAAATGGGAATCAGGTTGCCAAAAAGGGCAGTACGGCCGGCGCCTAATTTATGAATGGCAACATTCCAAATCCAGAAACAAATAACCGAGGCTCCGAGTCCGAGATAAATAATTACTCCCACCAGGTTCAGGCTCCATACTACTGGTTGGCTGTAATAAAACTCCCATAAAAAGAAAGGCAGCAATAAAATGGTTCCAAGGCTAAAAATGGTAAAGAGGAAACTGGAAGTTGAGATAGCCGCTGGTTTTTTGCGGGCCAATGTATTGTAAACAGCAAAGCAAAAAGCAGCCAGCAAAACCCACAAGTCGCCTTCAGAAAATTTTAGTGTTGCCAGATTTCTGAAATTTCCTTTTGCTAATAAGAATAACACACCTGTTACACAAAGTGTAATGCCAATGATTTTGTACCAACCAATTTTTTCTTTCAAGAATATCCTTGCCATGATATTGGCCATGATTGGCGATGAGGTAGTACCAATAAGTGCCAGATTAATAGCGGAAGTATAATGGCCGCCAACGTAAACAAATGTATTAAACAAGGCTATGCCGGTAAGCGATACCAAGAAGAGGTAATGCCATGATTGCTTAATAGTTCTCCATTCTTTTTTGAATTGTTTCCAGGCAAAGGGGAATATGATAACCGAAGCAACCAGCCAGCGATAAAAGGAAAGACTGACGGGCGGAATTTCTTTTATTACTCCCCGTGCAACGATGAAATTACCTGACCAGATAAGGGTGGCAAGAACCGCAAGGCCGATGCCGATGTAAATATTTTTTGAAGAAGTATGTGGCATCAAAAAAATTAGTGATGGGCAAAATCCATTTCAAATTTACCCTTGATACGTTCTATTGGGGGGTTAAAATATCCGTATTTCAGTTTCGGAAATTCTTTATGAATTAATTGTTGTAATTGGTTTACACCCAGGGATTCACCTGTATCTACAACACCAATTTTCCCCAAATACCAGTCAGGGTCAATATTAAAATTCCGCCATTGAATCATTTTTAAGCCGGTTTCTTTTATAAGCTTTCGTAAGGCTTCATATTCGGCTACAGAATCTGTCATGCCCGGAAAAACAAAGTAGTTGATGGATGTCCACCCGCCGAAAGAATTGACCACTTTCAGGCTTTCAACGATGTCTTCAAATTGGTAGTTGTTGGGACGATAATAGGGGGTGTAAATTTCTTTTCTTGCGGAGTTGGTACTGACCCGGATGGAATCTAATCCTGCTTCGCATAATTTTTTTACCGCATCTGGCTTTGAGCCATTCGTATTTATATTAATGCTTCCTTTCTTAGTATGTTTTCTTATTTCAATAATTGCTTCACGGATGGTTTCCCACATCAGTAAAGGTTCGCCTTCGCAGCCCTGCCCAAAACTGATAATTGGAAAAGGTGCTGTTTCCAAATGGGGAACAGTAAACTCTACAATTTCTTCAGCCGTTGGCTTAAAGGTTAAACGGTCTTGTGTGGAAACGATAGATTCTTCATCGGGTTGTAAGGATATGCACCCTACACAGTTGGCATTACAAGCTGGTGATACTGGTACCGGGCATTCCCATCTGCCTAAGGCAAAATTTCTTGCGGCCGGACATTGATAGGTGAGGGCACAATTTTTTCCAAGATGTTCTACCAAACGATTATGCGGATAATGCTTTAATAATTCTTTTACTCCTGCTTCTACTTTTTTTGCATCATAGCCATCGCAATCCTGCCGGATGTCTGGTTCAACTCTTGTGGCTGGAACATAAAATTTATTATCAAACCAGCCTGCCGCTGTGTAGCAGAACAAAGGCAGCGTTGGAGAGTCAGCTGCACTTTCATAAGCTGAAATATAAAACCCCGTATGTGCAGGTGGAATGAAAGCCGCAACAGCCCAGCCTTTTTCGCATAGTCTCATGTCGCCGGTTGCTACATCAATGCCAATGCCTCTTCGTCCGGGTAATTCGTATAGCGAACCGCCGTTGGGTAGTTCAATCCATTCGTCATAGGGCACTTCCACTGCATCCCATCCAGTTCGGCCGGTAGTGTATAAAGAAGTGTCTTCAAAAATATTCCCTTTACCATCGGAGTAAAGGATGTATGGAGATTGTTGTAAACTCATTTATTCAATTGTTTTCTGCAAAAGTCGTTAAATTCTGCTTCATTTATGGAGGTCTTAGTTTCATCAATTGACTGCTGAATAAACTTATTATTTTTAAAATCTATTGTTAGTAAGCCATCTTTCAGGATTATGTTGTTAAGATCCGACCATGATAAATTCTTTTTTGGAAAAGAAGGGTAGGTAATTGTTTCTTTGATTACTGAAACCAACAAAGGTCTTTTTGAAATAAGGTATAGTGTGCCAAGCAAAAAAATAAGTAGAGCAATCCACCAATAACCTATTTGAAACCAGGCAAAGGCAACAGCATATTCAGCATATACCTTATAAGGAGAATCTTCACTTCTTTTTATATGAATCAAAAAATATTCAATAGCTAAAGCTATGATTATAAGTGTTCCACCAATAATAGCTGCAATTTTGATTGATTTTACTTCAGTGAAAGCAGCCAGGTAACTAAACAGGGCCAGATTGATGATAATAATGAATAAAGCAATCCTGTTATATTGCTTCAGCTTTTCATTTTTCAATGTGATTTCAAAAGGTCTCATGTCAGCTGTTGCTTGTCACCAATAAGTTGCACAACTTGAACAACACCCTGGCCCCCACATTGGAGTTCCAGTCAGTTTCGCTGATGCCTACTTCGCTCAGATCGAACCCGATTATTTTTCTGCCACTCTCCATCACTTTTTTGAAGATGTAGAAAGTCTCTTCCATTTCAAAACCGCCAGGCACAGGTGTGCCCGTATGCGGACAAAGTTTGCGGTCAAGTCCGTCAATATCAAAACTTATAAAAACATTCTGCGGCAATTTACTTACGATTTCTTCGGCTATATTTTTCCAGCTATCACCTTCAAACTGGCGGGTCTTTATATCCTTGTCAAAGTAGGTTACCACTTTCGTTTCGCTGTTACTTACATACTCTAATTCACTCTGGCTATAATCCCTTACACCTACCTGTACTATCTTTTCTACCTGTGGAATTTCTTTAAGCACATTAAACATGATACCTGCATGGGAATAATTAAAACCTTCATAGGTATCCCTAAGATCACAATGTGCATCTATCTGTAAAATGCCATAACTGCCATGTTTTTCACCAATAGCTTTCATATAGCCCATTGGTGCACTGTGGTCGCCGCCGAGTATGCCTACCAGTTTATCTTTTTGCAATAAAACCTTTGTTTGCTCATACACCCAGTTGTTGAGAAAGGTTCCCCCTTCATTTACTTCTTTCAATGCTTTACACATGAACTGGTTGGCGGCTACATCATCACCTTTGGAGATATAATCAATGTAGAGCTCCGCTTCTTTCCGTAAGTAATCACTTTTCATTAATATCTTTCTGTCTACCGGCCGCATATAAAATCCCTGCTTCCAGGCTTCTGGCATTTCGGGATCAAACAAGTCTACCTGAAAACTTGCCTTGAGCATTGCCTCAGGCGCCCTTGCTGTACCAGAGCCATAACTAACAGTTACTTCCCATGGAATAGGAACGATTACCAAACGGGCATTATCCTCATTGGTAGGTAAGCCAAAAATATTATTGTTGGGATTACTTACACTATTAGGGTCATAATTGGAGAGATCAACCATAGCAAATGAATTACAAAACGGTGCAAGTTAAATGGCTTTGAAATAGCAGCAAAATCAACCGAAACAATGTGGATAAGCTCATTTCAGTGTCTTTATTTAAAAAAAATGGAGCTGAAAAACAGCTCCATTACTAAACGATTTATTTCTTTTATTATTTTCTGCTAAGATTCTTCAGGTGTGTGATATGCGAGGCAACAGCCAGCCTCATCTTAGGATATTCTATATATGGCACATTGAAATCCTGGCAGGCCTTTTTAATGATTTTACTGATAGCGGGATAGTGTACATGTGAAATTCTTGGGAAAAGATGGTGCTCTACCTGGAAATTCAATCCACCCACCCACCAGGAAATTAACCTGTTGCGGGTAGCAAAATTAGCAGTCGTTTTTAACTGGTGTACTGCCCACTCATCTTCCATCTTACCTGTTTCAATATTAGCTTGCGGAAAATTGGTTTGTTCAACTGTATGTGCCAATTGGAAAACAATACTCAATACAAAGCCGGTAAACATCCCATAAATCAGGAAGCCAATAATCCAGGTTGAAAAACCTAATGCATAAATTGGAACTGCAACAAAAATGAAAGCATGCAATAATTTAAAACCCCAGAAGGATATGTGATCACCAACTGACATTTTTGTTAACGAAGTTGGGCCAATTCTTCCAAGGAAATATTTTTTATAGTCAGTAAAGAAAACCCACCAGATGTAAAGTAAGGAATAGGCAAACCAGAAATACCAATGCTGAAAACGGTGTATTTTGTAATACTTCTGTGTTTCGCAAAGACGTAACAATGGTTTTGCTTCAATATCATCGTCAATACCTTCAATATTGGTATAAGTGTGGTGGATAATATTATGTTTCGATTTCCACATAAAATTATTAGCTCCTAAAAAATTGAGGGATAAACCAGCCAGTTCATTTACCCATTTATAGCGGCTGAAGCTTCCATGAAGCCCATCATGCATCACATTAAATCCAATCGACGCTGTTAAGCCACCAAGAACAATACATTCTATAATGGCAAGCCAGGTGGCAGGGGTATAAAAAACTAAATGAGTATAAACAAAAAGGAAGCTAATTACCAGTATTATTGCTTTAGAGTATAAGCTAAAATTTCCGGTAGAAGCTTTACCTGCCTGTGTAAAATAATCACTAATCCTTTTCTTTAATTCGGCGTGAAAAGATTGTGATGCTTGTGAGAATTTTGGACTTGCCATATTGCTACGATTTCAGATTGCAAAGGTAGCCTATAAATGCGAAAATATAGCCTAAAAAAGGCGCAACCGATTGATGTGCGAAAATGATGGCTTTTGTTTAACCTTTTGAAAAATAACTACTTTTCTAAATAACAATTATGTTTCATTTTGGATCAAAGCACCAAGGTTATTAATGCCAATCTTTTTTTCGCTGATAAAACCTTCGGCATATTTAACACCAATGCGTTTGCCAAACATTCTTGCCCTTGCAATTACGCTGTCTAAAAAATCCGGTGTTGATATGTAAGTCTGTGCTCCGCCTTTGTCTCCACCAGCAGTATGAAACTGTGTAGTGTATGCTTCAATGGCTTTCATCCGTTGTTCAAATACTTCGCTTATGTCAATCAGAAGATCTGGTTCATGATACCAGTCCTGTATATAATGTAACACATACGCTGGCCGCCATCTTTGCTGCGCATTTCCCTTTTCATCTGTGGTTTCAATTTTTGCAAGGCCTGCTAAAAAGCAACTGTCAGCAATTAAATGACCTGCACGGCCATGGTCCGGATGCCGGTCATGTAATACATTACCAATAACAATGGAAGGCTGATATTTTCGTATCGCTGTAATAAGTTTTAACTGGTGTTCTTCATCATTCTTAAAAAAGCCGTCTCTCATTTTCAAGTTCTCTCTGACATGCACACCCATTATCATCGCTGCATTTGCTGCTTCCTGGTAACGGGTTTCTATAGTGCCACGGGTTCCCAATTCACCTTGTGTCAGGTCAACAATGCCAGCTTTCTTCCCCAATTTTATTTCATTGATTAAAGTACCAGAGCAACCTAATTCCACATCATCCGGATGCACACCAATAGCAAGTATATCAAGTTTCATTATGCTGGTTATTAGTTACTGGTTGCTTGTTAAAGGTCGTTTATATTTATATAATAATAACAACAGTAAATTAATTTGGAAAAAGTAAAGATATGATAATGAGGGAAATTATAAAGTAAGGCGAACTAACCAGTAACTAATAAACAGCATTTCGAATAATGCTGTTTATTCCGGTATACAGGGTGTCCCGAAAT
>JANMFO010000408.1:0-18916 GCA_031374245.1 Chitinophagaceae bacterium
CCATTTGTTCTGTGCCTGGCCATTTGACCATGTGTAGCAAAATAGGGTTGAATGATAAGATAGATATACCATACTGTACCAGTCCAATAATGTATGTGAACAGACCATGCATTATCAGAAAAGTCGCCCCAATAATCCCTGAAGATACCAAGTTGCATAACAACCATTGGGAGTATCATCCATTTATGTAAGGTTTTATACTTATTCATACTCAAGTTGTAAAATGCTGTTAGTTAGTAGTATCTTTTTAAAATTACAGATAACGTTCCGTATTGCCGCAGGTGGGATATTGGAGACAATCTATTTCAGGAAGCGACAAGTTGTAGCCGAAGTTACAGCGTCCTGACCCCCACTTTCGGCAATGCAATATTGGCGATAGTATTTTTTTATTTGTTACAAATGTCCTTTATAGTTTGGGTTAAAGTCCACCATCCATTCAATTCCATATTTGTCTCTAAACATACCAAAATATGAACCCCAGGGACTGTCGGCAATAGGCATTTCTATTTTTCCCCCTGCTGAAAGGCCGTTAAATAATTTGTCTGCTTCTTCCTTACTTTCTGCACTAATTGATATTTTAGACCTGTTTTCGTTTTCATTTGTTTTTCCCATAATTTCCGGAACGTCATTAGCCATTAAAACATTTTTGCCAATAGGTAAAGCAATGTGCATAATTTTATTGGCTTCATTTTCTGCTACAGGAAATTCAGGGCTTGACATGTCTTTGAAACGCATAATCTTTGCGAACGCTCCGCCAAATACCGATTTGTAAAATGTGAATGCTTCTTCAGCATTTCCATTGAAGTTGATGTGTGGATTTATTTGTGCCATATTGTTTAATTTATTTTAATCGTTCTAATTTTCCTTTTCGTTTAATTATGTTCTTGTAATCCCATTGAATTTTTTCTGATTTTTCAAGCCATCTTTTTAAATCAGTCGCATTAATTTCTGCTACGGAATTATAAAATACAGAAGCATCTTTAAATTTTTTGCCTATCACATTTAAATTTTCTTCTTCAAAATCTGCTCCGCTCCAAAACATTAATCGTATACCTTTTTTTTGTTTGCTGTATCCAACAATTGGATTGCTTTTTAAAAACCAAACTGGGTGTGCATGCCAGATTTTATTTTCAGCATTGTTCAAATGCTTGTTGATTAAAGTTGCTAATTTATTGCATATCTCAACTTCGCTTAATGACTGATTATATTCCTGAATTTCTTTGTTCATCGATACGCAAGTTTTATTATACTTGATTTGGAAACTTTGTAATGTCCATATAGAAAACTTCCCAGGTGTGTCCGTCAAAATCTTCAATGGTTCTTTGTTGCATAAAGCCATAATCTTTCATCTCGCATGGTTCAGTTCCTCCAGCTTTAAGTCCATTGGTCAAAATGCTATTCACTTCTTCAATACTGTCTACTGATAAAGAAAAAAGTCCTGCTAAATTTGATTTTGTGTCTGCAATCGGTTTAGTAGCAAAGGTTGTAAATTTTTCATGTGTCAAAATCATCACAAAAATGTTTTCACTCCACATCATACATTTTCCAGTGTCGTCTGAAAATTGTGGATTGTTTGTAAATCCTAATGCAGTATAAAAGTTCATTGATTTTTGAAGGTCTTTTACTGCTAAATTGATAAAAATTTGTTTTGCCATCTTATTAAAATTTAGTTGTCAAAAGTAATTCAATTTTTTTTCTGTCAGTAGTGAGTGTCGCTATACAATGACCGCTAACATTTGTATTTGCGTAATAGCCGGTATAGTTATCCATTAATTATTAATTATCAATTAAAATTTATGCCAGCCTGATTACTTCAAGCAGCAATACTAAATGTATAACTAAATAGTGAAACCTATATCCGCCGCAAAGCAAAAGCCCCGCTATGCAGCGGGGAAAGCCGGGCAGTGAGACATTGGCTGAGAAGCGGTGAGGACACCCGGAAGGGAAGAGGTGAAAAACTAAAGGCAACCGGGGCTGGCTATAAATACTACGATTTAATGATAAGTATCAGCCTTTTCACAAATCTTCCGCATATGTTTTCACTATTTCACTTAATTCTTTTACATAGAATGCATTTTTTATGGCAGCTGATAAGTCCTCTCAACATTGTCTTATATAGTAACAACATGTTTTCCAAATACTGATAAAATTATCAGGGAATAATAAATTGAATCAAACTTTAAATAAACAAAAAATGAATACAAAAAGAACTTTACGTATCGCAGCGTTTGTTATACTCTTTGCGATTGCGTTGCCAGCCAGTTCAGCTAATTTAACACTTCCAAATTCCCCATCTAACAGCCCTGCAAAAATCGAAAATCCAAGGGCCCAGGAATTACTTCAGCGCCTTGAAGAAATCAATGGAATGAATAAATCGGAAATGACAAGGTTGGAAAAGAAAGATCTCCGGAAAGAAGTAAGAGATATTAAAAAAGAAATGAAAGAGATCAAAGGCGGAGTTTATCTTTCTGTTGGGGCAATTATTATTGTAATATTATTGCTGATTCTCCTTTTATAATTTTAAAGAGTATTACGTTAATATTATTTTTTGCAGCGGAATCTCGTTCCTTATTTACGCCGTGGCGGGTATTTTTCTTTCATCCGCCACTTAATTTTAATAAATCTCTCATTTGTAATGAAGTTATCCGGTGCCTTGATTCGTGGAGCGACATCGGGGCATTCCATTTTATTGCGGACACTAACCAAGGCAAAGCAGAAAAGGACAAAAATTACTCCACCTTACCTATAGACTTTACAAAAAATTTATTGATGGGTGGGTTTACTGTTAAAACCATTGTATCCCTGGCAAAAAGACCATTGCTGCCCGTTACTTTTAATTCAAACTGGTACTTTCCGGCTACTACATTTGAAATTTTAGTAACGGCTGAATTTGGCGATTCAATCTTGTATTGAGAAGGCCCTGAAATTTTTGTCCATTCGTATTTCAGTGTTTTTGATTGTGCGGCTCCCCAAAAAGGCAGTAATAGAAAAATAATAAATTTCATAGTTATCAATTAGACATAAGCAGTATGGCTAATTATGTGCCATTATACCAGGGCATGTAAAGGAAGCTTTATAGTTTACTACCTCAACGAAATGAGAAAGTATTTGCACATAACGGGATGACCAAAGGCATGGGAAAAATTAAAATGGTCTGTGAGGACACGACAAAAGGTGAAGTTGTAATACATATTTCCAATTATTTAACTTTTGTTTATTGAACACTATTGATAACAGCGGATATACCCTTTACTTATATCTCAGGAATGTTACAGGATGTATTTCCCATGCGTCAGCTGGTCTTTTAGTTCCCGTTCCGTGCAAGCCGTTATGATGTTGTTTGTCATAAAATAAACTTCCTTTTACTTCAATTTTCAATGGCGTTGCATAACAGTAATAGCCGGTACTGCATAAATTTTCCGTTGCTTCCTCAAAAAAACTGTTCCGGGCTGTATTCAGTAAATCAAAAGAAGCATCATCAGCAGGCGGAAGACCACTAATCTCTACATTAAAGAATTTCGTTGATGCGGTTTGTTTTCTTGTTGTACCGATGATTACATGAAAGTCTTCATCTGTTTGTCGTGAATAACAGTACAGGTAGGCTTTCTTTACCCAAACGTTTCTGTCTTCTTCAGCAATCCGCAAACTACTGGTGCCCTGGATAGCAGCAGCCATAACTTCTGCATCCTCTAATGAATTTATTAAAGATCTGAGTATACTGAAACTCTCCATACCAGCCGGGCTAATCGAAATTTTGGCAACTCTCCGGTTTGAGCCGTCAAAATTGTCAGACTCACATCTTTCATTGGCTGCAATAACCCTGAAAGTTGCGATATTATCTCCGCCTCCCCGGGTAAGTTGTGTTGTATCATTATCCGGAACGGAATCACGGGGATCTGGTTCGTAATACATGACATAATTCTTACCCTCCCCTTTTTTATAAATAGCTTGTTTTTTAGATTCCAGGCTATTTAAATTGGTGATCGTATCTAAGCTGGCTGCTTGTCTCTTACTGATCTTATTAACGCTTTTGCAGGATGCTGCTATAAAGCCGGCACATAATATAAGGAATGTGAAGTATCTCATGTTTCGGAGTTTAAAAAAATAAAAAACGTATTGGCACCTTACCCATATTGATAATTTAGTACGCCAGCATAACCCTCGTTTAAAGCTTACGCAAGATTCGGCGTAAAAGAAAGAATTATTATGATGAATAAAGATAATACTATAAAGAACTGATGCCAATACCACAAAGTGGTACTTTTTACCGGGCAACAATCACAGAGAACAATAAAAAAAGGCCACCCAAAGTGGCCTTAACAGTACTGCAAAAAGTAAAAGGATAAAAACTTATACCACCATTCTGCTCGTAACATCACTGTACACCAGTTGCTCACGGGGACTATGGACGCCACACGAACATTGTACTTAGTACCCGGCAGCAAATCCGATGCCTTGATGCCTGTCTTCACACATCACTTTTCACATTGTTTAAAGTGGTTGTATTTCGAAGATTCCGATGTGTGGAGCGACATCGGGGCATTTTATTTTATTATGGACACAAACCAAGGGGAAGGTGTTAATATTTTAAGCGTAAGTTGCATGACTAAGAAATCTAAACTCATCCATTTGCATAAATTAAACAGTAATCAAGAACGGTCTTGGGGCAAAATTCCTGAACTCACTCTTTTATTCTGGATCATGAAAATCACTGCTACAACATTGGGCGAGACCGGTGGTGATTTATTAGCCCAAACATTGAATGTTGGGTATGCCAGTAGTACACTTATATTTTTTGCGTTTTTTCTTGTCATGGTTACCTGCCAGTTGATTGCTAAAAAATATATTCCAGTAATATTTTGGGCGGTTATTGTTGCTACCAGTACGGCAGGCACCACCATGTCAGATTATATGGACCGCACCCTCGGCCTCGGCTATGCTGTTGGTTCAATGATACTTGTATCTGTATTAATCATTACTTTAATAACCTGGCGGCTAACAGAAAAAACTTTATCGGTAACGAATATCAGGTCATTCAGGGGAGAAACATTTTACTGGATCGCTATTTTATTCTCCAATACGCTGGGCACTGCATTGGGTGATTTCCTCGCAGATGATTCAGGGTTGGGTTTCGGAGGCAGCGCCTTGTTAATTACTGCAGTGCTGCTGATAGTTGTATTTGCCTATTATTATACTAAGATTTCACGGGTAGTTTTATTCTGGATCGCTTTTGTTTTAACCCGTCCATTTGGCGCTACCTTCGGCGATCTTCTTACAAAACCGCATGAAAAAGGCGGCTTAAACTATGGCACCCTTGGGGCATCGCTCATTCTTTTTGGTCTTCTTATAGGGTTGATAATATATGAAACAATAAAACTTAAACGTCAGCAATTAACAAAATGAAATGCTGAAAGAAAAGATAAGGCATCAGAAATGTCCTGAGTTGCAAACTCAGGACAACCTTTCTTCTTTTTGTTGCGGTTTGAACACTACGGAGAACTGGGGGTTATTAAAAATCAACAACAACTTAAACCATCATTTATTTCCCAGGAGAGTTTCAGATGGCTTTATGTGGTGTACCTATGAACTTGTAAAACCCGGCAGGGAAGAAAAGCCCGATATTAGCTGGCAGCAGTACAACTCCCGATTAATACTAAGTCCGCCGGCCTTGCGGCAAACTTTTGTTAGCGGCTGCCATGGATTTTGCAAAAGGTTTGTCGTTTCAATCGAAGCCTGATTTAAATTTTTTGTCTGTATAGTTTATTATAGTTTTAACTTCCCAGTAACCTTTGCTATTAAAATTTTATTAAAGCCTACTTTTTGAAAATATGCAAAATCATTTTTTATAATATTCTTTTGAGTCGCCTGGTCGTTTGGTGTTTTGGCAATAAATTCTTGATAAAATTTAATTGCTTTTTCATATTCGTTATTGAATAAATAGCTATGAGCCAAATTGTTTATAGCACCAATATCATTCGGCTCAAGTTCTGTTGCTCTGTTTAAATATAAAATAGCTTCGGCAAATCTTGTTGTTTCTAATAAGTGCCAACCAAAAGCATTCAATTCTCCTTCATTTGCTTTAATGGTATCTACTCTCACAACTTTTGTTGCCGGCGGCTTTACATCACCATTTAATTTTCTTGCATAACCTGTTACATTTCCTAAACCATCCGTTATGAATGATTTTTCTGTTGGAAATTCCATGTTTATGAAATCGCTTTGCGATGTAAAATACATCTTGCAAGTTTGACCGTCTGCCCAATAAACTAATCCATCTTTTTCTTTCGTTACCTCTGCAAACTTTCCTTCATACAAATAAACACCAAGATATTTTTGAGTAGTTGCATCAGGAACAGTAACTGTATTTATGTTCTTCGGTTTGTCAAAACCTTTCCAGTTGTAAACAGAGGCCACACTGTTTAGTAACTCCAAAATAATATTTCCTTCATCTGAATTTACAAATACAACTATACCATTTCCCCCTTCAACACTTCCATAATAAAGCCCTCTGTATCCTTCATTTCCAGCATCGTGAAAGAAATATTTTTCCCCATTTCTATCGCCAATAAAAGCACCCATTGTTGCAGAATTATCAATATAAGGAGTGAGTTGCAAACTTGCCATTTGCTGATTTAAAACTTTTGAAGATTTTCCTTGATATGCCAATTGGGTTTCAATAATGTATTTGCTTAAGTCGGTAGGTGTAGTCCATAATCCCATAGGTGCTTGTTCGGGATATGTATGAAATGTGGCTTCTACTTTTGTTCCTTCTTTTGTGTAGCCCATTGCATATTTACTCAGTTCATTTTTTTGTGGTGGTGCTGTTGAATAAAAACTATTTGTCATTCCGATTGGTTTTAGCACACTATCAAACATAAATTTCTCATACGGTTGTTTGGTCAAATCTGTAATAATAAGTTGAGAAATGATTGTTCCTCCGCCTGAATATTGAAATTGTAATCCGGGTTCAAATAAAGAACGAACTGCTGGTGTGTTTGCAGGTGCTACACCGTCTAAAATTTGTGGCAGAACTGGGATTTTACTTTTTGCATCATAGCCCGGGAAGCCACCGTAAACAGATAAGCCAGCCGTATGGCTTAGTAAATTTGCAGTTGTAATTTTCTTACCTTTTGATAAGCTGTCGTAAGGGAATTTCCACGACTTTAAATAGTCATTTATGTCTTTATAAATATCCAACTTGTTGCCTTGTGCTATTTTTAAAACACCAACCGCATTCAGCGATTTACTAATAGAACCTGGCTTAAATAAAGTTGCAGTTGTTACGGGTAGTTTTTCTTTTTCATCTGCCCAGCCATAACCCTTAGCCCAAACAAGTTTATAGTTATTTACAACCGCAATACTTAGCCCCTTCACTTTATAATAAGCCATACGGTCAGCAATATTGTCAGCCATTCCATTCAGGATTACACTACCAAACAGATTGTTTTCTACATGGTTTATTTGGTCTTTAATTTCATTAGAATAAGGTGTTTGTGCCCATAAATGACTTAGGCTAAAGCAAATTGAAATTGATAAAAGTATTTTTTTCATTTTTTAGATTGTCAAAATTAAAGTTGTGTTTGCAGGTTTCTTGCAGAATGTCGCAAGTTAGTACTGTCGCAAATGGTAGCCGCTAACATTTGTATTTGCATAATCCCTGGTAATTGCTTTTTGTTTAATTGCCTCACTGCCCTGAGTTGCAAACTCAGGACAACCTTTCATCTTTTATTTGTTGTTTAAACACTACGGACATCGGGGGGGTGTTTGGTTTTGTCCACAGGAAGTGTGAAAAACAAACATCAAGAACAAAGCATTTAGCTGTTTGTATTTCATAATTTATGTACTCAGCAGCCGCCTTTGCGAGGGATACGTTTAAAAATTACTTTGCCACCTCGTTCTACATAGTCGCCCGATACTATTGGATATGCATACTTGGGCGCATGCGATACATTACGGCTTCTTATAATTATTTTGTCGTCAACTTTCAGGCTATGCAATTGCTCAAGTTGAGACTTTTCCGGCTCAAATTTTACAATATAATCGTCATCATTAATCCTGACCATCACTCCGAAACCTAATCGTGAGCCTGGCGGAAGAGAAAGAGAGGTTACAACAGCCTCCATATTGGTAGAATCTGCAATGTGCTTCCTTATTTTAGCTTCAGCAGCATACACTTTTTTACCTGCGGGAGACGCTTCCCATTCTTTGAACTTTATACCATCAGGGGTAGCCTCCCATCTTTCCCGTTCGGCTTTCATTTCAGCAGCAGAGGGTGGCTTTGGGATTGATTTTTTAGAAGTTTCATTTTTGATTTCGCAATTAGCAAATACTAGTCCGCTTACCACAACCAGCAGTAAGATCAGCGCATAAATAACTTTTTTCATATTTTTTTAGGTTTAATTAACATAGATCAATCTCCTGATAAATGAGATCCGTTTAAGACATTTCCTTTATTTTTCATTAAGAAGAAAATATAGACGGGAAGATTTTTTATCTTATTTATCTTTAAGAATTTCAAAAAATCTAAAAGTTTTTGTTGCGTTTGGAATTTTTCAACAACCTCCCGCACTGGGTATGGCATAAATCACATTGCCTGAAACAGATAAATTGAAAACCTTATTCTCTATTGAAGGAAGTATCAATTGCCATGTTTTCCCCTTATCTCTTGATCGGTAAATGCCGTTGGGATGACCACAAAAGAAATAATCACCCACCTGGATAATGGAGGAAATCTTCATACTCGGTGGAAGATCGGCATCGATGGCCTGCCAGGTTTTACCATCGTCGTAGGAAGTTCGCATTCTCCTTGTGTCCGACTGTGTATTGAAAGTGATAGCAGCGAATCCACCATCGATGGGTGCTATATTGATGCCCACACCGCCCTCACTGATCACAGTCTCCCAGGTTTCGCCATCATCGGTCGATCTTATTATCCCATTGATGTTGTTCGCCATCAGCACACCGTTTGACTCTACCAATTTCCATACGCCGCGACAAACTTCTTTCCAGTTTTTTCCATTGTCAATGGATCTAAAAAGGCCGCGGCCGCGGTCGCAAACGATGAAAACAGTGCCTCCGGCAGTTTCAAAAACGTCGATTATCCCTTTCAACTGAAAATTCTCGTATATAGGCGACCATTCACCCGATCCGTTTATTTTTTGCCTAAACTGACCCAGGTGGTAATTGTATGCAAATATCCCGGACTTACCAGCGGCAATGTTGCTATGTTCGTCAGGAAAAATCTCTTTCTCCCAAAAAGGCGCCTTGTTGTTTGGTTTACTGTGATATATATAATTGCCGGTACGTAAATAGAACCCACGATCATTTACAAAGAGACTACCCTCCAGCTTATCTCCGGGGAGTCCTTCGCTAATGTCTTGCCAGCATTGTCCGCCATCAGTAGATTTAAAAACGAGGTTTGCAGCTGCAGCCTTATTCCTTTTTTGTTTTTGCTGATTTTCCGGGAGATGGGATGCCTGTGGCAATTCTGAGGCCTGGTTACAGGAAAGGAATGGGAAAAGGAGTAAAAACGCAAGGCTAAAGATTTTCATGACTATACTTTATTTGGTGAAACTATAAAGTAAAGTTATTGGGTGTCAACTATCCTGGAGCTTTTTAATAGTAAAGAAGTGTAAAGGATACGTAAAACGTTTGTAAAACCACCGAAAACGGGGCTTTATAGATTATTTTTGCACACATGAAGCCATTTATTCTGCTCGGATCTTCAATCGTGATAATTATTATTTTGATTTCTGCTGTTGCATTTATCAATAAAAAAAATGAAACTCCCGAGAATCATTTGGAAGTAGTATTGCGGGGTATAGGACATCAGCTTTTGCTTTCAGCTAAAGATTCTTCATCCAGGGTGCTGCCGGTTAAAAAATTAAACGAACATACCTACCAGATTTCCTTTCAAAATAACGTTGGTTTTATTTCAGATACACTCATCAATATAGTTGAACGGGAACTTCAAAAAAATGCTTTGGCGAAAGATTATATAGTGAATTTGAAGAATTGTGAACAAAAGGAAACGGTCTTAGCATTCGAAATAAATAACAAAACAGGCAATCTAACACCCTGCAGGGGTCGTACGCTGGAGGTGGGTTGTTATGTTATTGAAATCGATCTTTTGAAGAAAAATCAATTTAATTTCTTTTGGTTGTTGCTATTGATTATTCCTTTGGGTTTTATTGGTTTTTATGTTAAAAATAAGTTCCGTAAGAAAGAAGAGAAAGAACCGGTTTTCGATAATAATGATTACATACAATTAGGAAGTTTTCAATTCTACGCAGATAATAATGTTCTTAAAATGGAGAATAAGAATATTACTCTTTCGGAAAAAGAAACAAAAGCTCTAAAAATATTTGCAGAAAATATAAATCAGATCGTAGAAAGGTAAAAACTTATGAAATAAATTTGGGAAGATGAAGGTATAGTAGTCATCTGTAGAAATTTTGATGTGTTGGTATCTAAACTACGTAATAAATTAAGCGACGATAGCTCGATTAAATTTATTAATGTACATGGCAGGGGTTACAAATTTACTATTGAGTAGATACCAATTAGAAATAAGGGAAAGTGCAAAACAAATCAGATGCTGTGATTAACAGTTTGTCCATTGTCATGAGTTGTCTGATTTAGATTACACAATTTCGTGTCAACCTATATCAGGACGAGACAACAACTGCCGATTGTTATTCCGTCCGCCAGCCTTGCGGCAAACCTTTTGTTAGCAGCAGTTATAGTTCGCTTTGAATGAATAGATTTAGAAAAAATAATAAACAACATTTTTAACAGCTTTTGAAAGTTGATACATGTTATAATAGGTCTGGCTGAGAACAATTCCTGTCAGTTGTTTTTTAGGGTCAATCCAAAAAGCAGTATTAAAAAGACCTATCCACCCAAAATCGCCCAAACTCCCTTTGAAATCAGCTTTGTCCTCATTAATACGCACAGAAACTCCCAAAGCAAAGGCATATCCCTTGTGCCAGGGTATTTCTTCTGCGTTCAGTCCAACAACGGGTGTAATGAATTCCTTCATCAGGTTTAAGCGGATAAATGCTTTACCATTTAGTTTTCCATTATTCATTAACAGGGTGCAAAATTTGTAATAGTCTTCAGCTGTTGACATCAGGTCATCTCCTCCCGTGTATGCAGAGTCCTTCAAAGTCTTTTTAAGTTGCCCCTTTGTCAAACTGTAGTATTGCGCCAGTTCATCATCTTTTCCTTTAGGCAATTGGAAAGTTGTATGATTCATTTTCAGCGGTCGGAATATTTCGTTTTTAAAATATTCTTTGTACGATATGCCGGTAACCTTTTCAATCAGGTATGCCATAATGAGATGTCCCGAGCCGTAGTGCCAGCTATTTCCAGGCTGATCGATAAGTGGAAGTCTCATATATGCTTCTATTGAATCTTTGAAACTTGGGAAAGCTGTACTGTCATATTTTAGATAAATGCTTTTTAATACACCTGCGTTCCAAAAGGTTCCTAAACCGGAGGAATGACTTAATAAATGTCGCAAAGTAATAGGCCTGATTGCAGCGACGTATTCAATAGCACTATCCTTTTTTATACCAACTTTCTTATCATTCAGTTCTGGAAAATATTTAGTAGCAGGATCATCTAGATTAATTCTTCCCTCTTGTACTAATTTTAAAATAGCCACCGTGATGATTGGTTTAAGCATTGATCTCATACGGAAGTAAGTTCCGGTTTGCATTGGAAGTTCTTTTTCAATATTCCTGTAACCAAAGCTTTTATTGTAAATAATATTCCCCTTATGGCTGATAAGGCAAACGGCACCTGCCATTTCTTTTTCTGCGATACGGTTTTTAAAAAGGGTGTCAAGTGACTGATTTAGTGAAGAAGTTTGTGCATGAACTGAATTTATGTCAATGCAAAGGAGTAGAACAGCTAAAAGACTCACTTGAATGGAAAAATTATTTCTCATAATATCAGTTTTTGAATTAAGGATACAGCCTGAGTATATTTTTTAAATTCCAATAAACGTAGGGTTCGTTAATTGCTGCTAACATTTGCATTTGCGATACAACTGGTATAGTTTTCTATTGATTATCAATTAAAATCTATGCCAGCCCTGGTAATTGCTTTTCTTTAATTGCCTCCTGCCGCAGGCAGCAATACTTAAATGTATAACTAAATAGTGAAATCAATAACCACCGCAAAGCACAAGCCCCGCTGCAAGGGCGGGGCTTGTTTGGGTTCATTTAAAAAACAATCAACAACAACTTATACCACCATTCTGCTCATCACATCACTATACACCAGTTGCTCACGGGGACCGATGGCTGCCACACGAACATTGTACTTGGTACCCGGCAGCAAATCCACTATCATACATTTAGTACGACTGCAGTAAATGTTCTCCCAGTTGTTTTGCGCCATCATTGCATCAGTAGCATATTGATGCAGGTACGCAATAGCACCTTTTACACGGGCCACTTTGGTTACCAGTTCGCCAGAGTTTTCTCCCTGCACCAGTTGCAGGTTTTCTGGTTTGGTAATCGGTGGCTTGGTGGCAGCGGTTTTGCCAATAGAAAAACCCGAACTGAGTGCCACCACACTATCACCGGCAGCAATAAACAATACATAATCTGCCAGCAGGTGCAGCATGTCAATCAACTCATCCCTTTTTTGATTTTTGATAGCCACTTGCAAACGGTCGCCATCACGGCTGTCGTTTAGTGCAGTAGCAAATGCTTCAATAGCATCTTCAAATGCGCCCATTGTCGGTGAAGGCGTTTCAAAATTGGGATTTGAATTCATGGCCGCATAAATCTGGTTGGCCCTTACATCAAGGTTGGCATCAGTTAATCTGCCGAAGCCATTGGTAATTGTTAGAACTTTCATAGAATAAAAGTTTTAAATGTTAAGTACTCGATATTGAGTTGGACAAAAACAGACAACACCGTCTTTTTATTGTACAGGCCACCACACTCAATAGCAATCTGTAAACAGTTATAAAAAAATATTGGTGAAAAAAGGCCATTTTTAAAATGATAACTATTTGAAAACGATTGACAAATCATTTCTTCTGAAGAAATAGAAAAGTTTTTTAAATTATTTTTTGCTGCTTAGAAAACGATAAGGGCTTACTTTTATGCGCCACCACCATTTCTTCTGACGCAATGAGCATTTCTTCTGAAGAAATCATATTTTCTTCCAATTTTTTCTTCATTTCTTCTGACGCAATGAGCATTTCTTCAGACGCAATCACTTTTTTTTCCAATTTTTTCTCCATTTCTTCTGACGCAACGAGCATTTCTTCTGAAGAAATCAACTTTTTTTCTGTTTTTTTTCTCATTTCTTCTATCGCAATGAGCATTTCTTCAGAAGAAATCAGCACTTCTTCTGACGCAACGAGCATTTCTTCTGAAGAAATAGCCGGTGTTGCTGATGCAATGCCGGTATTTTTAAAGCTGCGGCTATTGTTTTGCCTGCCTGAAGCTATTGTTGCTGATGCCGGGGCTTATCTTTTCTATGCAGCAGCCATTGTTGCTAACGCAACAAGATTTTTTTCTGAAGCAGAAACCAATCTATCCCTTTTTAAAACATGAATAACAAAGCGGCTTCTCCATTGAAGTTTTTTCAGGTTTCTTGCATCCATGACAAACCTGCTCTTCATAAGATCGCTTTCCAAACTGTTGCCAGGTAGAATAACATTTATTGCAATATGGAATGTTAGTATTAAATGGAATTTCAGATTCACATCGTATACAATAACCAGGAGCATTGCTTTTTACCGCATTTGATTGATAGCCTGACCCCCAACCTGACGGTTGATTTTTGGGTGCAGAAGAACCATATTCTCTTTTTTTGTTTCCAAAATATTCATCTAAGTTGTTTAGTTCTACTTTTGAACCAATATATTTTTTTGTTATCCCCAAAAATTTACTTTCATATTCTGGAACTTTTCTAAATACCTCTTGAGAATTATCAATTATATCATTGAAGTATTTCCACATTTTTGTGCCTATGTCCTGACCGCTGTTTAGAGTTAAAGTATTTACTAAAGTATTAGCCAGCTTTTCCACTAAAAGCTTATGCTCATACATAACACCTGCTTCAATATTTGTATTTTGAGAAAACTGATGAAGATTCATCGAAGTGATTAATCCCCTCATTTCATTAGCATAATATTTAGCATGCAGGTTTTTTTCATAATAGATTTGAACATTTGGGAAACTGGTAAAAAACTCTACATCGGCCGGTCCCATACTCTTAGAAAGATCTTCCTCATTTTTTCCAAAAAGAAGGCGTATTCTAAGGTTGTGTAAGTCTCTCTTTTTCTTTAATTCGTCTTTTAATCTATCGTGCAATTTAATGTAAGGAGAAATTAATATTAATTCTACCTCTGCCTCTTTAATTAGTTTTTCTAATGCAAGGTTTAATTCTGATGCGGTTAAGAATTCAGCCATAGTTTAGGGTTTAAGTTGTTTTTACGAATGGGTGGATGACATAACCTATATAATATCAAACTTCTAAAATAAAAAACTAGTTAAGCCCTGAGTTGCAAACTCAGGGCAACTGGGAAAGCGTTTTGTCATTGTCTATTAAATATGCAATTTTCTAAGTCAGTGAAAACTATTGTGTCATCAGATACAAGTTCCGAAAGATTTAATTTAAATATCTCTGAGTTTAAGCTGGTCGTAATTCCGCAATAATTTCTAATTCTTGAAATTTCGTCTTTTAAATTCTGGTTGTCAATGTCTGTAACAAAATTGTCGTAAGCAGATTCGTCAAAGGTTAAACCATTTTGCGTACAATATTTAATTAATATTTCTTTGTCAAAGAGGTAGTTTTCAATTTCCCATCTTTTTAACACTCTATGATTTGACGGATTGTTTTGGAGGTAAACCTGTCTGTCATTCTCTGTGTTTAATCTACCAGACGAAATATCTCTATCTTTTAATACAAAGATTCCGGTTTCTGAAAATACTTTTGTCAAAATAGCTAAAGCTATTTCACTTCGTTGGTCTAATTCTGTATTTCCACCGCTTGAAACAAATACAGAATCATTATATTTTTCTGAAAAAATATTATTAAAGACTTTGGCATCAAATCCTCTTTCTTCACCATTTGTACCAGGTTGGTCTTTTCCCTCACAATAAATTATTCGCTTTGGCGCTATTAACCCTGTTAAATCTTCAAGTGCAGTATTAAAAATACGTTGCCAATTTTTTCTTGTTGTTTTTATTGGTTGAATTGTTTTGGTACCTGTGAAATAATCCTTTTCTGAGAAGTCCAATATTTGGGACTTCTCCTTTAATTCCTCCTGTAACGCTCTTAAAAAACCAATACTGTGTGTTCCAAACCAGAGTTGACAATTTTCGGGTATAAACTTTTCAATTTCTATCAATAATTTTCGTTGAATGGCAGTATTTATATGTAATTCCGGTTCGTCAATACAGAAAACAGTTTCATTAAAGTCTTTCGTTTTTATTTTTAAATCTAAGATAATATCAACGACTTCCTTTTCACCAGAAGACAAATTAGCATATGGAAAATCCTTTACATTCCCTTTCTTAAAGTAAAACTGTCCTTTGTTTTCCAAAATATTCCCCAAATCTGAGATTTCAATATCCAATATTTTCAGAAGTATTACATTTATTTCATCAATTAATTCTTTCCGCACTTCATTTCCTGTTTTTATGCCTTTAAAAAATTCTGAATATGATGAACCCAATAATCTTTTGTAATTTGATTCAAGGCGAGTGTCCAATGCAATAGAACTCATTGGCTCGTCTCTAGTGTTCATAATTGATTGCATTGCTGCAATCTGATTTACATTTATTTTGGAGGTAAACCTATATGCTGTCCTAATATAAAAACTCTTAGGAGTTAGTTTAGGGGTATTAGTTTCTAAAATTATGGATAGATTCTTGTCGTATGTTGTGTTGCGTTTGGCTTCATCTTCATAAAAAAGTGATTTTGAAAAAAAGGAAGCTCCTTCGTTCCCAGTATTTCTGAAATCTTTTAATTTTTCTTCAAAAGCATCAAAGATTGAACTTTTACCACAGCCATTAGGTCCAACAAGCGCAACTATTTTTTTAGGGTTCTCGCCCAAATCAATTGTCAAATCGTCAAAACGCTTGAATACTTTTAGTTGTATTTTTTTTACTCTCATGGTCGTTGTCTTAAGATTTTACTTTATTGTATCTAATCTAGTTTTCTTTTACGCTTGCACCTAACCGTGTAATTTATGCTATATCACGATGTAGTCCAAAAGGGCTAGGAATTAAAAAATAAGCGTTTAGTTTTTACATTTTGTATAGTTGTTTCGACAATACACTCTTACAGTTTATTTTATTTTTGATCTGTTATAGCCATTTTTACGAACTGATACGAATTGCATCATAATTAACGATTTATTAAATTTGCTCAAAAGAATTAGTGGATGTACAAGAGAGCGACGCAACAGACGATGATAGTAGTACTGTAGCTGGGCCAGCAAGCAGATCCCCGGACTTCGTCCCCAAGCTTCGTTATAAGCTTTGCTTATTCCTTGCTTGCATCGGATGACAGGTCGTTTTATTACAACCTGTCCTTAAAGTCTAATCCATTTTCTTTCAGCGTTTCCTTCGCAATATCATACCCTGCATCAGCATGCCGTATTACTCCCATGCCCGGGTCGTTTCGTAATACTCTTTTCAATCTTTCTTCAGCATCGGCAGTGCCATCGGCAACAATCACCATACCGGCATGTATGCTATAGCCCATACCTACGCCGCCGCCGTGGTGCAGGCTTACCCAACTGGCACCGCCTGCTGTGTTTACTAATGCATTTAATATGGGCCAATCGGCTACAGCATCGCTGCCATCCAGCATACTTTCAGTTTCCCGGTTGGGGCTGGCTACAGAACCGGTGTCCAGATGATCCCGCCCAATAACAATGGGTGCCTTTACCTTGCCGGTGCGTACCAGTTCATTAAAAGCGAGGCCGGCCTTCTCCCGTTCGCCCTGCCCCAGCCAGCAGATACGGGCGGGCAATCCCTGGAAGGCAATTTTTTCTTTGGCCATCTGCATCCAGCGCAGCATTCCTTTATTATGCGGAAACATATTAATAATAAGTTCGTCGGTTACGGCAATATCATTTGGGTCGCCACTAAGCGCTGCCCAGCGAAACGGGCCTTTGCCTTCGCAGAAGAGTGGACGTATGTAAGCGGGGACGAAGCCGGGGAAGTCAAATGAGTCGTGAGTCGTGAGTCGGGAGCCGGTACCATACTTCTGCTCAAACTCCGCAGACCTGGCTCTTATATTATTGCCATAGTCGAATGTAATGGCTCCTTTGTCCATTAACTTAAGCATGAGCTGTACATGCAGGTGCATACTCTCGTAGCTGCGGCGCAAATACTCTTCAGGGTTTTCTGTTCGTAATACATTTGCCTGTTCGTTGGTTAATGTGTGTGGTATATAACCAATCAACGGGTCGTGGGCACTTGTCTGGTCGGTAAGTGTATCGGGAATAACGTCACGTTGTATCAACCTGTCGAGCAGGTGTACAATGTTGCACAACACTCCTATACTTTTGGCTTCGCCTTCCCTGCGGTAATGCATGGCAGCATTAATGGCATCATCAATACTGGTGTGTTTTTCATCAAGGTATTTTGTTTCTATGCGTTTGTCAATACGCCACTCTTCTACTTCGGCAATAAGGGCTACACCTTCGTTCATGGTAATGGCGAGTGGTTGTGCGCCGCCCATTCCACCGAGACCGGCAGTTACGTTTAATGTGCCTTTTAGTGAGCCGTGAGCCGGGAGTCGGGAGTCGGGAGTGGAACCCGAGTGTGCCGGGAAGTGTTTATCGGCGATGGCTGCATATGTTTCGTAGGTGCCTTGTACAATTCCTTGCGAACCAATGTATATCCAGCTGCCGGCGGTCATTTGTCCGTACATCATCAGGCCCTTTTTTTCCAGTTCGTCAAAATGTTTCCAGTTGGCCCAGTTGGGAACGAGCTGGCTGTTGCTTATTAAAACTCTTGGTGCGTCTTTATGTGTTTTAAGTATGCCAACGGGTTTACCGGATTGTATGAGGAGTGATTCATCATTCTCTAAAATCTTTAATGCAGCTATAATATTGTCGAGTGCTTCAAAATTTCTGGCAGCCTTTCCCCTGCCACCATACACAATAAGATCATCGGGGCGTTCGGCTACTTCGGGGTCGAGATTGTTTAATAACATACGAAGAGCTGCTTCCTGTATCCATCCTTTGCAGGAGAGTTTGTTGCCGGTTGGGGTTTTATATTTTATGGGGTCGTAGCGGCGTTGTGTTGTGTTCATATAGTATTTATTTTTCCCGCAAAGGCGCTATAATACAGTTTTGAATTTGTGTCTAAGCTTCTTTGCCTGCAATCTCTGCAAAAGTCGTTATTCTAGAAGAAAATAAATATATTACTATTACAAACCTTAACTAATGAGCCTTCATATCAGTGCCCAACCGGGAGAAATAGCAAAGATTGTTTTATTGGCCGGCGACCCATTAAGGGCTAAATATATTGCCGATAATTATTTGCAGCAGGTAACACTGGTAAGCCAAACCCGCAATGCGTTTTATTATACCGGTATGTATAAAGATAAACCGGTAACCGTTGGCGCCAGCGGCATGGGCTGCCCATCTATTGGTATTTATTCTTACGAACTGTTTACCGAATACGAAGTGGATTGCATTATCCGCATCGGCACCTGCGGTGCTTATACCAACAAACTAAAATTGTTTGATTTGATAAATACAGATATGGCTGCCAGCGAATCTACTTTTGCAAAGTATTCCTGGGGCATTAAAGATGATTGCATCAGGCACCAGGGCAAAGCATTTAAAATAATAAAAGATACAGCGAAGGAACTGAATATGGCGCTGAAGAACTGTACGGTTCATTCCAGCGATATTTTTTAC
>JANMFO010000440.1:0-8667 GCA_031374245.1 Chitinophagaceae bacterium
AGCAAAAGGTCTTGCAAAGAATATGGGTTTTCCTGTTATTTTAAAAGCAACTGCCGGTGGCGGTGGCAAGGGGATGAGGATTGTATGGGAGGATAGTGAAATGGAGAAAGCTTACAACACTGCTAAAGCGGAAGCAGCAGCATCTTTTAAAAATGATGGTATCTACATGGAAAAATTTGTAGAAGAGCCAAGGCATATTGAAATACAGGTAGCAGGTGACCAATATGGTAATGTTTGCCATTTGAGTGAGAGGGATTGTTCTATTCAGCGTCGGCATCAAAAATTAGTAGAAGAATCACCTTCTCCATTTATGACAGATGAGTTGCGATATAAAATGGGAGAAGCAGCAAAGAAAGCAGCCGGGGCTATTAATTATGAAAGTGTGGGAACTGTTGAATTTTTGGTGGATAAGAACCGTAACTTCTATTTTATGGAGATGAATACCCGGATACAGGTAGAGCATTGCGTAACAGAAGAAGTTATCAATTTCGATTTGATAAAAGAGCAGATAAAAATTGCGGCAGGAGAAAAAATTTCTGGCAATGATTATATTCCGAATAATCATGCTATTGAGTGCCGGATCAATGCTGAAGATCCTTACAATGATTTTCGTCCATCTCCCGGAAGGATAACAGTACTGCACCAGCCAGGTGGTCATGGTGTTCGTGTAGATAGCCATGCATATGCCGGGTACGTCATTCCGCCATACTATGATTCCATGATTGGTAAATTGATTACAGTAGCACAAACCCGGCAGGAAGCTATAAATACCATGCACCGTGCATTAAGTGAGTATGTTATAGAAGGTGTTAAAACAACCATCCCCTTCCATCTTCAGTTAATGAGAGATGAACGCTTCCTCAGTGGTGATTTTAATACTAAATTTCTCGAAGGGTTTACGTTGAAATAATAACCATTTTTACTACTTTATTCCCTCCAACTGGTTACCAGAATTATTGCTAATCAAAACAATACTATTTTCGGCATCTTGGAATGTTATTTCAAGTGTAATTCCGGAAATTGATTTTTATTTTTCCAGCAGATTAAGTACAAAATCTTTTTTTCGTTGTGAAACGGGAACGGTGTGACCACCTTCTAATATCAAAGTGCCACTGTCTGTTTTGCGGTCATAGATTTTTATTTTGGAAGGATTGACCAAACAGGAATGGTGAGTACGGAAGAAACCTGCCGGAGCCAAAAGGTCTTCGTAATATCGCAGGTTACGGGAAACAAAAATGGGTTCACTGTTAGAAAGATAAAATTTTGTATAGGATCCCTCGGCTTCGCAATACAAAATATCATTCATCTTTATGAAGTAAGTCTTATCGATATCTTTTATAACAATTTGCTTTTCCGGTTCCGGTTTGGTGGAAAATTGTTGCAGTAATACTGCCAATTGTTTTTGTAATGTCTGGCTACTGATATTTTCTTTTGCTTTTTGTAAACTGTTGTTTAATTCAACCGGATCAATTGGTTTTAACAAATAATCAATAGCACTGAATTTAATTGCCTGTATAGCATATTGATTGTATGCGGTGGTGAAAATTAATTGAAAAGAAGGGCTGGGTATTTGTTTCATTAAATCAAAGCCGGTGCCGTCATTCATCTCTACATCTAACAAAACAATATTCGGATCGAAGGAATTTATTTTGGCAACTCCGCTCTCTACTCCATCTGCTTCCTCAATTATATGCTGGCCATTACCACAGATCATTACCATATCTTTCAGTATTGACCTTATTTCTTTTTCATTATCTACCAGTAATATTTTCATAGCTTAAGTAGTTTTTTGGTCTTTGTATAATAACGGTAAATGTATTTTTACTATTACGCCATTACCTGTGCTGTTGTTATCAATACTAAACCCCGCCTTGGTTTTTAATTTAATATTCAGCAAATATATTCGGTCTTTAATGATCTGACTGGCCCGGCTGATATGTTCGTTATTTTCTTTGGCTGTATTAGAAATCCCTTTTCCATTATCAGCTATCTGAATCATCACTTCTTTATTTTCTGATGTAAAATTTACAGTTACTTTCCCGGGATAATCTACCCCTACAAAACCATGTTCAATACTGTTTTCTACAAAAGGCTGAATTATCATGGCCGGAATTTGCAATTCATCAATGTCTAATTCTTTAGTAGCATTTACTTCATAACTAAAGGTTTGCGGGAAACGGATCTTTTGCACTTCTAAATATTCATTTAAAAACTCCATTTCCTGTTCTATTGTTACATACTCTTTGTATGTGCTTTCGAGGGTTTCCCTCATTATATTACTGAACTTGGAAAGGTTGCTGGCCATGACTTGCCCGTCATTATCCCTCAATGCAAATTTTTGTAAGGTAGTTAATGCATTAAAAAAGAAATGTGGGTTCATTCTGGCTCTGTTCAACCGCTGCTCTGTTTCTAAAATATTCTTTTTGTGCTTTAATGATTGCTGGCGGAGGAAGAAGGCGATGGCTAATGCTACCAGCAAACCGGCAATAGCAAGAAAAAGATAAAACTGTTTCTTCTTGTCGAGGTCTTTAATAGTAGTTTCATTTTTTGCCTGATTATATTTTTTTTCCAATTCTGCTACTGCCTCTGTTTTATCTACATTACTTATGGAGTCTTTAATCACTCTTTCAAGGTCTGAATACTCCAATGCTCTTTTATAATCTCCCTGCATCTGGGCTATTTTTGAAATAAGCTTATAGCTTTGTGCAATCCCAATTTTATGATCCATTTTTTGTATAAAAAAAAGTGAAGAGTCTGCGTAACGGCCTGCCTCTTTGTAATTTTTTAACTCCGTAAATAAGCTGGCTTTATTTGCATGGTAATCGAATAAATCAATTGAATCGGTTTTATCTATAAAAAGGTAACCACTATCTAAGTATGCCATGGCTTTATTCCAGTTTTTGCTTTCCTCTTCAGTGCCAGACAGATTAAAATAGCTTCTCGCAAATTGAGCAGTATCTTTTAGTTGTTTGGATAATGACAGATGTTGCAAATTATATCTTAACGATTTTTCAATACTTGACTTTGATTTTGTACTTAGATAATGGCTCATATAACGAACAGATAAAAAGTAGAGTATTTTCTGCTTTTTTTTAATATCAGTAATGCGTGGCAATAATTCTGCTGCTTTATCATTAAAAACAATTCCTTTTTCAAATTGGGTGGTATTATAAAAAACGACTGCAACCATAGTGTTTGCCAAAGCTTGTTCATATACATTTTTATCTAACTCAGCACTGTTCAAAAATTTTAAAGCATACTCTTGTGCATTTGGAAAATCTGATTTACTCCAATATACCTGAAACCGCTGCTTATAGGTATTCCAGATAACACCTTCGCCACACCCGGTTTTTTTGTAAAGCTCTTCTGCTTTTTTTAAATAAATTTCTGCCGTGTCTAAATTGTTTTTTTCAAAAATGAATATCTCCCCATTTAGTTCTGCTGCCTTTGACTGGCAAATTTTACTTTTCTCTTTTACTACCTGAGTGTAAATTTCTAATTTAGATTTTTCAGCTTTTAATAAATCTTCATACACATTACATTTGCAATCGCTTTGTGCAGTTGCAGTATAATGAATGCAAGAGGAAAGGAAGAGGAAAAGAAATACTTTTTGCATTACTAAATACTTTTTTGGCCTTTATATAGCATAGGTAAATGTATTTTTACTATTACACCATTCCCGGTACTGTTGTTATCAATACTGAAACCAGCTTTAGTTTTTAATTTAATATTCAGTAAATATATCCTGTCTTTGATAATCTGGCTGGCCCGGCTGATGTGTTCATTATTTTCTTTAGCAGTCGTATTCAAACCTTTTCCGTTATCGTTTATCTGAATAAGCAGTTCCTTGTTTTCTGATGTAAAATTAACCGTTACTTTCCCCGGATAATCAACCCCTACAAAACCATGCTCGATACTGTTTTCCACAAAAGGCTGTATTATCATAGCCGGTATTTGCAATTCATCAATATCTAAATTTTTATCAGTATTTACTTCGTAACTGAAGGTTTGTGGAAAACGGATTTTTTGTACCTCAAGGTATTCATTTAAAAATTCCATTTCCTGCTCAATAGTTACATATTCTTTGTAAGTGCTTTCCAGTGTCTCCCTCATAATATTACTAAACTTAGAGAGATTGCTTGCCATTGCTTGTCCGTCATTATCCCGTAATGCAAATTTTTGTAAAGTGGTTAAGGCATTAAAAAAGAAATGGGGGTTCATCCTGGCACGGTTGAGGCGCTGTTCTGTTTCTAAAATATTCTTTTTATGTTTTAGCGATTGCTGGCGTACGAAAAAGGCAATTGCTAATGCTGCAAGCAAACCTGCAATTGCAAGAAAGAAATATAATTGTTTTTTCTTATCAAGGTCTTTGATGGTATTTTCATTTTTTGCCTGGTTATATTTCTTCTCCAGTTCTGTTACAGCTTCTGTTTTTTTTACGTTTCTTATACTATCTGTAATGCTTCTTGCCAATTCATTTAGTTCAAATGCTTTTTTATAATTGCCACTCTCTTTAGCAATACGGGAGCTTAATTCATAGGTCTCGGCAGTATAGGAATTGTAGCCACTCAGTTTTGCATAATGTATTGCAGAGTCGGCAAGTTTGGCTGCTCCTGCATAGTCTTTCAACTCAAGTAATATATCAGATTTATCAAAATAGTTTATTCTCAAATCAGCATAATTATTTTTATATGTATACGCAAAAGAACTATCAAGATATTGTAAGGCTTTTCTCAAATCTCCCTTTTCCCATTCAATGCCTTCGAGGTTGTTATATGCTTTTGCTATCGAAGCCCTGTTATTAATTTTGCGGGCAATTGATAATTGTTTAAGGCTGAAAAGTGCAGAGCTATCAAGACTTGACTGAGTTTTAATATCCTGAAAATGCCATAGGTAGCGTTTTGAAATTTTAAAAATAATATCTAATTTCTGATTTTCATCTCCTAAAATATCAATAAGTAATATCGCTTTTCTTGTATACGTAATTCCCTTGTCTGCCTGGCCAATTTGATTTAATAGTTGAGAAATCATTGTAAGGCTGTTTGCCTGTTCATAAATATTACGGGCAGCTTCGGCTGACTGCAGCATTTTAAAACTATACTCCTGGGCTTTGGGAAAATCGGCTTTCATGTAATACAACTTTGCCCAGGTTTTATAGGTTTGCAATAAAGAGCTGTCACTGCAATTAATTTTTTTATATCCCTTTTCGGCTTTCTGCAAAAAATATTCAACAGAGTCCAGTTTATTAATATCGGTATAGAACAAACCCGTCAGCTGATTGCCTTTCGCAATACAGGCTTCAGAAGCTGATTTAAGCAGCTTGCTTGCAATTGTGCTATCGTCTGCTTCTTTTTTTTGCAATGCAGCATATTCTATACAGTTACAAGTGGTTTGTGCCAATAAAAAATTATTAGTATAAAACGTAAGGAAGGCAATGAAAATAAATTTTTTCATATTTCGATAAACTAAATACTTACTAATGCCGGAACCTTACCACCTGTCATCATACTCAAACTGCAGTTGGCGCAATGCACTGCCTGTAAGATAAGAAAGGAATCACATTCCTTTTCAAACTCTTCATTCAGCTGTAAAATATAGTCGTGTGATTCTTTTTGCCAGTTTACATTTGGAATAAGGGTTAGCAAATCTTCTCCTTCTTTGTTGACCAATGAAAAACGCAATTTCCATCCTGTAGATTTTTTAAAAAAGTATTTCTTCTTTTTACTGAGTAATGAAATTGACATTACTCCACCCATTTCCACCCTTATTTTGGATTTTGTTTTTCCGTCATTTCCCGTACTAACATGTGTTATCCAAATGCCGGTTGTAATTCCGTTGAGTAAATAGCTTTCAACTGTTTCAATAATAGCATCATCAAAGGCACTGCTGGTGTAGGTGAGCCGTGCAACGACTGCCTTTTTTTCATCTAAAAGCTCAAATGTTTTTTTATTGATGGTAGTAATAGTCATCAGGCAGGTATAAAACGGATACTGGTAAATCTTTCTACTGCTAAACTATATTTTGTAATTGATACCTGGAGACTGATTTTGTTTATGAGCTATTGCATTTCATTTTAGATACTGTTTGTTGCACAAGTGATTTTCAAAAATCTTTCTCTACCTTTTCTGCTTCCTTACAACTATCAAACAAGTTTCTTCGGTTATCAAACAGAGCTGCTTTTTGCAAATACCCGCTTTAGTTTTACGTTATTAAGATTAATTATTGACCTATAAAACTAATTTCATGAAAACGCTTTCTCTTTTTGCCACCGCATTATTATTTATTGTTACAGCATTTGCGCAGGATGCTAATTACTCGGGTCCCGGTAAAGTATATGTAAAATCATTTTGGAGTCAGGCAGAACTTTTGAAAAACGGTAAAGGTAACACCTCAACTGTGGGCAATATGAAAAGAGCCCTTGACAATGCTAAGGAAAAGGATCCTGCATTAAACGCTACTGCCATGGAAGCCGAATTAAAAAAATGGCAGGCAGAAATAGATAAAAAGCTGGAAGATGCAAAAACACCTGAACAAAAAGCTGCAGATGCAAAAAGCAGTGATTATTCCGGAGCCGCCAAAAACCAGGTAAAATATTTTTGGGACCGTGCATTACAACCAGCTGATAAATTAAGTGAAGGAGAATTGAACGGAAATATCCGTGATATGGAATATGCTATAAATGCTACCAAAGAAAAAGACCCCTCTTATAATGTTGCGGAAATGGAGGCCGCCTTAAAAAAAATTAAGGATGATATAAAAGCTAAGAAACTGGCCGAAGTAAGACAAACCAGTGGTGATAAAAGATCTTCCCGTCCTCCGGAAAAAGAAGTGACCGACCCGACTGGCTTACTGGAAAAACTTTTTATTGAAACCAACATCAGCGTTGGCTCTACCAGCGACTTACCGGAAGCTCCTGCTAAAATTGAAGCGTATAAAGCCAAGCTTACCAAATTGCTGTCGATGGATTATACAGATGCCATTATAAAAAAAGGCAGGTATGCAAAAGGAAATATAAGCGGCAAATTAGCCGGAGCAGACAGGGAATTGGATAAAATAGATGGTGCTTTAAAAGAAGTCAGAGAAAAATCAGGCATGCAATACATTTATTACACACTACAACTTCACGCTGCCTTTTGGGATGCAGCCCAAAAAGTATTCCCGGAAGAGAGTTCGTATGCCGATATGTATAAAAAAGTAAACGCAGGGATAACAAAATTGGGAAGCCTTGAACAATTATATGCAAAAGCAGAAGTAAACAGAATAGAGCATATTAAAAATACCAAATTACCTGCGCCGGTGGTTAAAGATGCCAACATGGAAAAAGTAGTAACCAATGGATTTAATAAAGTATATGGTGCCTCACGTAATGTAAGTGCATTAAAAGCAGTGCTTACACAAAATGGCTGGACTATTATTCGAAACTCACTTACAGGTATTGTAATTGGGCGGCAACGCAGTGCCAAACTTGCTTACAAAGGCAGTGATGGAAAATGCTACCTGCTTCCCGACTATGTATTTATACATGAAGATTATGTAGGCAGTTCATTTATAAATACCGGGGCTGTATTCAACGGACTGGATGGAGAAGAAATGCTTTGCGAAAATGTGAAATAACAACTTTATAAATAAAATCTAATCCTAAAAAAACAAAAAATGAAAAAGACAACATTCGGTTGTATTGCTGCATTGTCGGCAATGCTTTTAGTAACATCGTGTAAAAAAGATGATACGCCTGCGCCTACACCAACAACAGCAGTAAGTTTTACTAAGACAACTACCAATGGCAGCCAGTTTGCGCCACTGTTCGATCATCAGTCTGTTGTGTTTAACAACAAGCTGTGGGTAATTGGCGGCAGAAAAACAGACATACTTTATACCAATGAAATCTGGAGCAGTTCAGATGGTATATCATGGGCCCAAACAACTGTAAGCGGCCCGGTTTTTAGTGTACGAAGCGATCACAAGGTGGTTGTTTTTAATAATAAGATTTGGGTTATTGGCGGTTTAAGTAATGGTAATGCTTTAAATGATATCTGGAACAGTACTGATGGCGCCACATGGACACAGGTAACTGCTAATGCAGCTTTTAGCATCCGGTCGTTACATGATGCAGTTGTATTCAATAACAAACTGTGGCTGGTAGGTGGCGATGGTATTGGTGGAACAAAAAATGATATCTGGAGTAGTGCTGATGGAATTACATGGGCGCAGGAAACTGCTGTGGGTACGCAGTTTAGTGCAAGGGCCGGCCACCAGCTTGTGGTATTCAACAGTAAGCTTTATGTTATTGGCGGCTATACTGCAACAGGATTTAAAAATGATGTGTGGAGCAGTGCCGATGGAAGAAGCTGGACAGAGGAAACTACCACAGGATCCAAATTTGTACCATTATACTCACACCAGGCAATTGTATACAATAATATATTGTATGTAATGGGAGGAGTTGTTGGTTTTGTTACTACAGATGAAATATGGAGCAGCACTAACGGAAAAGACTGGACAAAGCAAACCAATGCAGCATTTGGCACAAGAGGCGGCCATCAGGCAATACTATTTAATAATAAAATTTGTGTTACGGGAGGGTTTGATGCAGCAGCTGTAGTAAAGAATGATGTGTGGTTTTCAAATTAACAGCTGTTATTTACTGAATAGACTTAAACAAAAAGA
>JANMFO010000033.1:0-2235 GCA_031374245.1 Chitinophagaceae bacterium
TTTACTTTCAGCTCACCACCATGTGCTTTTACAATATCATAGCTCAGTGATAAACCTAATCCTGTTCCTTGCCCTGTTGGTTTGGTAGTGAAGAAAGGTTGAAAGATTTTGTCTAATACTTTAGTTGGTATGCCGTTGCCATTATCTTTCACTTTTATTTCAATTTTATCTCCCATCCTTTTTGTACTCACGGTCACTATTGGTTCATAGATATCAAAATCTGATTTAGCTTTCTCATTAGTAGCATAGAAAGCATTCGTAATTAAATTCAAAATCACTCTTCCAATATCCTGCGGAATGATATTGATGTTGCCGATGCTTTCATCAAACTCTGTTTTTAATGTGGCATTGAAATTTTTATCCTTTGCCCGTAAGCCATGATAAGCCAGGCGTAAATATTCGTCGGCCAGTTTATTAATATCGGTCGGCTCTTTTTTGCCACTACCACTACTGGAATGTTGCAACATTCCTTTTACTATTGCATCGGCTCTTTTGCCGTGGTGGTTTATTTTTTCTTCATTACTAATTACATCATCTGCAATTGTATTTACTTCTTCCAGGTTTCCTTTTCTAATTTCATCTTTTAACTCCACCAATAATTCTTTATTGACTTCCGAAAAATTATTGACAAAGTTCAACGGGTTTTGAATTTCATGTGCAATGCCGGCCGTGAGTTCTCCAAGGCTTGCCATTTTTTCTGATTGAATTAATTGGGCCTGGGTTGATTTTAAATTGTTGAGCGTTGCTTCTAAAACTTTGTTGGTTTTTTGCTTTTGCCGGTTGTTGCGATAAAGTAATAGTGCAATTAATAGTATAAATCCTAGCGTACCCAAAAGCGAAATTAGCCGGATACGGTTCTGGGTAGCCTTCTTCTCCTGCTCTATTCTTTGTAAATTCTGATTCTCTGTAAATAGAATATTTTGATATCGTACTAAATTATTCTTTTCTACTTTGTTAAGACTGTCTATTAATGGAGCAGCCAGTTTTAAATAATAGTACCCGCTGTCCTGCTTATTGAGTGCCTGATAGGATTTGGCAAGTGCGGTATAGGTTTGAGCAATGAAACTTTTTAATCCTACTTCCTCGGCTGTAAGCCGGGCTTTGTGTGCATAGTTCAAACTGGAATCATACTCCTGTTTTTGATTGAATATTTCTGCCCGGAGTAAATACGTTTGGATTAAAATTCTAAGATTCTTATACTGAATATTGGCCTTTTCAGCTTTTAATAAAGCATCTACTGCTAAATCATATTTTTTAATTAAAAGATTGGCTTCCCCGATAATATTATAGATATGACCAAGATATGTTTTTACATAAAAAGGAACATCTTGTTTCTCGTAATGTCCTAAACTTTTTTCTGCAAATAGTATGGCTGAATCAAGGAGGTTTGTCGCAAGGTAAACTTCAGCGATATTAAAGGTTGTATTGGCTATTAAGCGTTCATGCTTTAATGCCTGATGTATCTTCAGAGCTGTTCTGTATTTTATCATTTCCTCCTTTCTGTTACCTACTTGTCCAAGTAAAAAACCCATATGCCTCTGTGTCTCTGCATATTCATGCAAAGTCTCCCGGTCAAGAACAGAACCTTCAGAATCAGGCAGGCTGTTACTTTCATGAAAAGAAGAATATCCTAATATTTCAAAAGCCAGTAAGTATGTTTTTAATGATTCAGCATAATCTCCCATCGATTTTTGATTATATCCTATGGCCCTCAATGCACCAACCTGCATCATTTTTAACTGCTTACTTTTTGAGAATTCATATGCTTGTTTCGCAATAGCCAGTGCACTATCTGACTGAACCCCTTCAATTGCCCAGTAAAGCAAAATCATGTTCCAGGCTTTTGCAGAATCATTGTCAGCCCGTTCAATCCTTAAACGCAGACTATCTGCTAAAAATGGATTGTAGTCCGGCTCTATACTGTCTATTTGAGCACAGAGTTGCACCGGGAAATAAAAAAAGAGAATTATAGCAAGTAAAATTTTCATCTTTTTATTTATTAATTAAATGGTAATACAATTATGAATTTGCTTCCTTCTGCTTCCTTCGTTTCCACTTTCAAATCTCCACCATGTGCTTTTACAATATCATAACTCAATGATAAGCCCAAACCTGTTCCTTGCCCGGTTGGTTTGGTAGTGAAGAAAGGTTGAAAAATTTTGTCTAATACTTTTTGTGGGATTCCGTTGCCGTTGTCTTTTACACTTATAAAAACTTTACCGGCAACTTTTTGTG
>JANMFO010000098.1:0-9690 GCA_031374245.1 Chitinophagaceae bacterium
TGCAAAACAAGGAGGATTTCCCGCCAATTCGGTAAGCCAGGTAGCTGTAATAATCGATCCGACAACAGCAGAATAGAATTTTAACCTGTTAGATTAAAAGATAACTTACTTACACTGTCGTTGGTGTTTTCACCAACGACAGAAATTTTTCCCTGAAAAAACCTCCAGCCTCCTCGATTTATAGTCAGTTTTTCACAGCCTGTGTGTATGAAGTGACCCTGACGTCATCATATGTTACTGCTCAGTAGAATTACCGGACGTACAAGAGTACGATGCAACAGACGATGATAGTAGTGCTTCAGCCGGGTTTATAAATTCCTTTCTCCCGCATTTTATGTTTCAGTAAATTGTGTAGTTGAAAAATATATGAACTATGCGTATAGAAAATGATATTAAACTGGGTTTTAAAGATGTGATGATAAGACCCAAACGTTCTACCCTCAGCTCCCGTGCAGAAGTATCGCTGGTAAGAAAGTTTAAGTTTTTGCATGGCGGTAATCCGTGGGAGGGCATCCCCGTTATGGCGGCTAATATGGATACGGTAGGTACTATGGAAATGGCAACGGCACTGGCGCAGCACCAGCTTTTTACTGCCATCCACAAACATTATACTGCAGCACAATGGAAAATTTTTATGCAGGCCACCGGGGAAAGTATAGTGGAACGTATTGCTATAAGTACCGGCACCAGTAAAGCCGATGCGGAAAAGCTGGCTGTGATTTTAAAAGAAAACCCATCGCTCCGGTTTATCTGTATAGATGTGGCTAATGGGTATTCCGAAAAATTTGTAGCATTTGTAAAATCAACAAGAGAAAAAAATCCCGGCAAAGTAATAATGGCGGGTAATGTGGTAACGGGTGAAATGGTGGAAGAATTATTACTGGCTGGTGCAGATATTATTAAAGTAGGTATTGGCCCCGGCTCTGTTTGCACTACCCGGGTAAAAACCGGTGTGGGGTATCCGCAGCTATCGGCCATCATCGAATGTGCAGATGCGGCACATGGCCTGGGCGGACAAATAATTTCGGACGGTGGTTGTAAAGTGCCGGGAGATGTGGCAAAAGCATTTGGCGGCGGTGCCGATTTTGTAATGCTGGGTGGTATGTTCGCCGGCCATGCAGAAAGCGGTGGCGAGTTAGTAGAAAAAGAAGACGGAACGAAGTACAAACAATTTTATGGCATGAGTTCAGAAACAGCGATGGAAAAATATGCCAGCGGTGTAGCAGAATACCGTGCCTCTGAAGGTAAGACCACACAAATACCTTATCGTGGCAATGTAGCCGACACAGTGCTGGATATATTGGGTGGTATTCGTTCTACCTGCACTTATGTGGGTGCACAATCATTAAAGGAACTGACAAAACGTACTACGTTCATCAGGGTGCAGGAGCAGCATAATGAATGGTTTGGTGAATAAGATAGAATTTATCTCAACACTTTAATTCTTTCACATAATCATAAATGCTTTGCTGCGCAGCCAATGCAGGTTTACCATTAGCAGGTATACGTTCATTGGTTAAAGCAGCATTTACAAAAACGGCTTTGCTGTTATCATTCAGTTGCAATTGTAATATATGGCCAAGTTCATCCTGTAATTTTTTATCCTGCACCGGAAACACCACTTCAATACGGCTGTGCAGGTTGCGGTTCATCCAGTCCGCACTGCCCATATAATAAAGTGGCTCTCCATCATTGTGAAATACAAATACCCTTGCATGTTCAAGATAACGATCCACAATACGGTGCACCGTGATGTTTTCACTTTGCTTTTCTAATCCTGGTGCAAGGCAACAAATACTGCGGACGAGCAGTTGCACCTTCACCCCTGCTTCACTGGCTTCGTACAACCGGTCTATCATCTCCCGTTCCTGCAGGTTGTTTAGTTTGATGATGATGTTGGCAGGTTTCCCTTTTGTCGCATTTTTAATTTCACGGTCTATCAATTTATTAAACCGCTTTATCATATTAAACTGTGATACCAGCAGGTGATTGAATTCCATTTTGCCATACAGTACCGGCTGTGTCCTTGATTGCAGGTAAGTAAATAACATTTCCAGTTCTTCGCCAAAGATTGGATTGCAAGTAAAGAAAACATGATCGGTATAGAACCTTCCGGTGGCCTCATTAAAGTTGCCGGTAGCCATAAAGGAGTAGTCTTTCCATTGTTTATTCTCCCACCGTTTTACCAGGGCTACTTTAGCATGTACTTTCAAACCAGGTATGCTGTTGATGATTTTAATACCAGCTGCTTTCATCTTCTTGCTCCACTTCAGGTTATTGGCTTCATCAAACCTTGCTTTCAGTTCTACAAATACCGTTACCCTTTTTCCATTCTTTGCTGCGCTGATAAGTGCATTTACAATATGCGAATCAGCAGCCACCCGGTAAAGCGTTACATAAATTTCTTTTACCGTCGGGTCAATGGCTGCTTCATTAAAAAAACGAAGGATATAATTATAAGAATGATATGGCAGGTGCAGCAACCGTTCTTCCTGTTCAATAGTTTGAAAAATAGAACGGTGATTATTAAAACCGGGATGGGCTACATAAGGCCATGATGGATTCGTCAGTTTTCCTTTCATTGGGTTGGGCAGGCTCCCTAAATCTTTCAGGTTGTGATAGCGGCCACCTACCGCCATTTCTTCTGACTTCAGTTCAAAATATTTTTGTACAAACCCTCTTACCTCATCAGGCATTGCCTGATCGTATAATAAACGGGTGGCATGTCCGCCTTCTCTTTTTTCCAGTTGCTTTTCTATTTTTTCTGCCAGGTCACCTTTAAATTCATCTTCAAGATTCATCTCAGCATCACGGGTGAGTTTGATGCTGTAAGCCCCTTCAATATTGAATGCCGGAAATACTTCCTGCAGGTTTTCCCGTATCACATCATCCAGAAAAAGAATGTGATGATCATTATCAATTACCGACAACTCCAGAAAGCGGGGCAGATGATCTGACGGAACGTTGAGAACTGCTGTAATTTTTTTACCAGGCTGATCGGCTGCTTCCATCGTCACTATAAAATAAAGGGCATTGTTTTCTAAAAAAACAGCAGGCTGGCCTTCTTTTCTTAAAATAACCGGCTGTAAAAAAGATAATACTTTGGATAAAAAATATTCCCGGATGGTTTCTTCATGTTCCGGATGAATGGGTTCACCGTAATACAAACAGATATGTTCTTTTTTAAGCCCCGGTATAATCTGCCCGGTCAATATCCGGCCAAATTCTTCCAGTTGCTTGTGCACGGTGCTTTGAACCTGCTGTACCAGGTCTTTGGGGTATTCTTCTTCAATGGATATTTTTTTTGACCCAATATTGCTGAAGGCAAAAATAGCCGGCATCCGCACCCGGAAAAATTCATCGAGGTTTGAAGAAAAGATTGACAGGAAAGATATACGGCTGTACAACGGAACAGTTTCATCGGCAGCTTCCATTAATACCCGGTGGTTGAAGCTGAGCCAGCTAAGATCCCGGTTGAGGTAGATGTATTTGTTGTCGGCCATAGAAAAGGTTGCTTTGTTTGGTTCGGCCTAAGATAATGATTTTAGTGGTTTTATCCCTACCGTATTCAGGGCATACTAAAAATTCATTTTGGTAAAAAGAGGGTTGCCAGTTTAGGTAGAGCTGTAGTACAGTAAGCAGTTGTCAGCGCATCTTTAAATAATGCTTTCTTTACCTTTTTCAAATTCACAAAAGTAAAACCCATTCTTCCCCAGCCTCCGGGAACGGGATAGATGACGGCAGGATCAATAGCGCAAAACACTGATTGATCAACCAGGGATAATTTAAGGCTCACCGTCATATCTTTTTCCGAAAGAGTTGCAAATATTTTCTTCTTCACCCGGAAAGCTTTTCGTTCAAAATGCGGATGCTCATCCGTTTCGGGAAAAGATAACGCCAATTGACGTACAATAGCAACGTTTACCAACAGGGTAATTTTTCTGAAATTTACTCAAAGTATTTGTAATAAAATATAAGAAAGGCTGCCTTTCGGGCAGCCATACTCGTCGGATAAAGAAAAATCAAATAAATTATTTTCCAGGCTTGCTATTGGCAAGGCTCAGGTTTACTATTGCTGCACCGACAGGGCAATTAATATTTTTCTGCATTTCAGCCAATAACTTTTCAGTTAATGATTCTTTATCTTTTGTGGTTTCTTTACTATGCTTTTTATCAAATGCTTCCATGCAAGCATACACATCGGAGCCTTTGGTGCCAACGGCTTTTAATTTTTCACCAAACGCTGCTGCATCTTCTGGTTTCAGCTTCGATATTCCCTGCATCATTTCAGACTGTGCATCGGAAGCTACAGATACGGCTTTCATTAAGTCTTTAGCATCAGCACTTATTGTCTGTTGAAAATTAGTGAAGCAATCACACATCTCATCGGCAAGTTCGGGTACTTTTTTATCAGCAGAGCCGGAACAGGCGGTAAATGATACAACAATGGTTGCAATCAGGAAAAATTGTAGTGTCTTTTTCATTTTGTTTGTTTAAATAGTGTTCGGTATTTTTTACAAACATAAGGTCAGGCCTGCAGTCAGAAAATCGTATTTATTAACCGGTGCTATTAATTATACAATTGAAAAGAACAGTTTGATAACTGTTTAAGGTTATAAGCAAATGTCAATTCAATCAGGCAATCTTATACCGGCCTATCAATAAGTGAACAGAAAAACATCTCAAATAACCTTATATTTATCTTGGTCAAAGCTCCTCTTTTACATATCAAAATTGTTATTATGAATAAAAACAAAATACCTCTGTATTTGCTATACCTCTTGGTTGTAATTAGTGTTTTCTCTTTTCACCCAAAGCCGGAAACCAATGACAAGGCAATTGCCTTTATAAATTCACTCAATCAAGCCCAAAAAACAAAATCGCTTTTTCCTTTTTCTGATATGGGTCGTTATGAATTTACTTTTCTTCCCGTCTCTATGATTTCCCGCCGGGGTATTCAATTAAAAGAACTGGATGCTGTACAGAAAATAAAATTTAATGAACTGTTACAGGAGTATTTGAGTAATGAAGGCGTTACCAAAGTGAAAAATATTATCAGCCTGGAAAATGTACTGAAAGAACTTGAAAATAATGACCGGCGTGACGAAGGTGTATATGCTGTTTCATTTTTTGGAATGCCCGGAAAAGATACCGCCTGGGGCTGGAAATTTGAAGGGCATCATATTTCACTCAATTTCACCATCGTTAATGACCAGGTTGTTTTCGCCCCTTTATTCATGGGTTCAAATCCCGCTGAAGTAAAAGATGGCCCACGAAAAGGGTTCAGGGCATTAAAGAATGAAGAAGACGAAGCTTATACATTAGTAAATATGTTTACTTCAAAACAAAGGGGAAAAGCAATTTTCAGTCAGGAGGCACTCAGTGAAATTGCAACCTTCAGTGCATCTGAAACGGCACCGCTTTTACCAGTAGGAATTCTTGTGAAAGAGATGACTGATAACCAGAAAAAACAATTGGATAAATTATTGGGAGTTTACCTTTCCAATATGCCGCCCCTACTTGCAGAAAAGCGAAGAAAGAAGATTGCAAATGAAGACATAAATGATTTACGTTTCGGCTGGGCTGGCTCTACGGAACCCGGCAAGCCACATTATTATCGCATGCAGGGGAAAAATTTTATGATTGAGCTTGATAATACACAAACTAATGCCAATCATATTCATTCAGTTTGGCGGGATTTTTATGGAGATTTTGGCCGGGACCTTTTAATGGAACATTATCACAACACTAAACATCCGCATTAAAATAATCAATCAACTACCACTTCTCCTTCCAAATCTTAGTCGTAAGCCTTGGTGATTTTTACGTTTACAAATTCACCAATCGGGAGTTTTTTAGTTGAATGTATTATTACTTCATTATCTACTTCTACGGAGTCACAAGGTTTGATATTGATAGCATCAAAATAGCAGTTACAGGATGTTATAAATGTAAGTAAGATGAAAATCCTTGAAAATTTTTATTGCCCTCAAGTGTGGTTGTAAATTTATTGACTCACTGTTACAAAAAACATACAACCATTCGAAACAATTAATAAACCATTTGTTCCTGCTACAGAAGGGATACCTGCTCCAACTAAAGTTATTGGCTGTAATCCTGTTGTTGAAAAAACGCCTGCCTTTGAAAAGGTAATTCCTCCTATTGTGTTAGATGAAATAATATAAGAACCAATAACTGAAACATTCACTTGCACGGTAATAGTATTTGCTGTAGTAAGAGCAATGCCAACTTTAAATGTTCCCGTCAATGTTGACACTGTGCATATGCTTGGTGCTCCAGAAAAACCATATACGGCTGCCCCGGCTACGGTTAATGTAAATCTGCATCCTCCGGTACCCACCGTAAATATTTTTGCGCCGCTGCTGTTAGGAGTACCAGAACCTGTTAGGATAATATTTTGAATTCCAGTTGAGGTAAAGGTTCCTGTTTTTGAAAACGTTATTCCATCAACAGTGTTTGTGGAAATAGAATAGACTCCGGTTGATGTTATATTAACCCGGACGTTAACATTATTATTTGCTGATAATGTTACTCCATTAACATATATTCCGTTTACAACAGTTCCTACGCAGGCATTGGGGGCTCCGACTAATGAAAATACTGCAGGACCAGGACCAACAACGTTGATAGTAAAAGAACATTTTGGACCCAGAGAGAAAATAGAAAATAAATCTCCTTGTGCTCTAACTGGTAATCCTTCTCCCGAAAGTATTACTAATTGGACACCCGTAGTTGTAAACTTTCCTGTTGCTGAAAATTTATATCCGTTAACCGTATTGGTGAAAATAGTATATATACCCAAAGTTGTTACATTTACTTTCACACTTACCGCATTACTAGCAGATAATGCCACACCGGAAGCGTAGTTGCCGGCTATGGTAAATGCATCGGGTGATTCAGAAAAAGTATAAACAGCGGCAATCGTACTCCCCGGGTTATCATCACCAAAAGATACTTCTTTTTGACAGGAAATAAAAAGCAAGGTTAGGGAAAGACAGAATAATGTTGTTTTCATAACACGGGTTTGATTGCTGGAGTATTAATCTTTAAAAATGAAGCATAAAAGAATTATGCACAAAAAGAAATTACTCTTGTTAGATAACAATTACTATGCCCCTGGTTGAAAACTTAAGCAGAAGTATGCTTATAATACAATATCCCCTTCTAAATCATAGTCAAACGCCTTTGTGATCTTCACATTCACAAATTCCCCAATGGGGATTTTTTTATACGATTTGATGACCACTTCATTGTCTACTTCTACGCTGTCAAACTCAGTACGGCCAAGGTAGCGGCCACTTTCTTTTTTATCAATCAAAACTTTGAAAGTTTTACCAACCTTCTCTTCATTTTTCTCAAAACTGATTTCCTGCTGCACTTCCATTATTTCCTGTGCACGGCGTTCTTTTTCTTCGTCGGGTATATTATCCTCCAAGTCATATGCAGTAGTGTTTTCTTCGTGGCTGTAGGTGAATATTCCTACTCGGTCAAACCGGGTAACTCTTAAAAATTCTTTCAGCTCTTCTACATCTGCTTCAGTTTCGCCGGGGAAACCTGTAATAAGTGTTGTTCGCAAACAAATGCCCGGCACTTTTGCCCTGATGTCGTGAACCAATTCAGTCATTTCCTCACGGGTTATCTGCCTACGCATAGCTTTCAGCATGTTGTTGCTTGCATGTTGCAGCGGCATGTCCAGATACTTGCAAATATTATCGTGAGCATTCATTGCATCCAAAATTTCCATGGGAAACTTGCTTGGATACGCATAGTGCAACCGAATCCATTCCAATCCTTTAATTGCGGCCAATTCATGAAGCAGTTTAGGTAGTTCCCGCTTTTTATACAAATCAAGACCATAATAAGTCAGTTCCTGCGCAATGAGCATAATTTCCTTTACACCCTTTTTAACCAAACCTTCTGCTTCAGCAACCAATTGCTCAATTGGCCTGCTTACGTGCAAGCCACGCATCAAAGGAATAGCGCAGAAGGAACAGGTACGGTTGCAACCTTCACTAATTTTTAGATAAGCATAGTGAAATGGGGTGCTTAGCATACGTTCCCCTATTAACTCTGCTTTGTAATCTATGTCAAAACGTTTCAGTATTTGTGGTAGTTCCATGGTGCCAAAATAGGCATCCACTTCAGGTATTTCTTCTTCAAGATTGGCTTTGTAACGTTCGCTAAGGCAACCTGTTACATAAACTTTATCCAGTTTACCTTTCTTTTTCAGGCTTACCTGGTCCAGAATGGTGTTAATGCTTTCTTCCTTGGCCTTATCTATAAAGCCACAGGTATTTACAATTACGATATTGTGGTCACGTTTGCCGCTTTCATGCACTACTTCTACATCGTTTGCCTTTAACTGACCGCTTAGCACTTCACTGTCCACCATGTTTTTACTACATCCAAGGGTAATGATGTTGACCTTATCTTTTTTTAGAGTTCTTGCTTTCATAAAGAGGGGCAAAGATAAGGAACGATGAACAGACCGCTATCTAACGCTAAAACCTACACATTTCACAATTTTTTTTGTATCGTCTATAGATCTTTATTCTATTGCGGTTGTGTTATCTAATCCCGATTATTTTTCGGGACTCACTTGTACTGTATATTTTCATAGCAGCTTTTATGTGTTTTGTTTCTTTAATCCACACAGGCTCAATTAAAAATTATATAAAACAAAAAAAAGTGTGCGATTAAAAAAAATCAGGTAGTTAATATAAAATTATTAGTATTCTTTCGCCCAATTAAAATCAAATAATCAACAAACATGGAAAATGGTGAATAGCATTACCCAAAAGTTGAAGTCCCGATTCAAAAGGTACTTATCGGGATGCCGACAATGAATTCGGCAAGTGACACAACGGTGTTGAATAAAGAATCTAACGCCTGATACATAAATCCTTCATTATCCTACTTTATTTTAAATCTTTCGTTTATTTTTACCCACTAAATTAAAGATTATGCTTTGGCGAGGTAGAGAAGGTAGCGATAATGTAGAAGACCGCAGAGGTATTGGCGGGGGTGGAATGGCCGTTGGCGGGGGAATTGGTGGTATTGTAATTTACCTTTTGTATGTACTCTTAGGGGGAAACCCTGATAACGCACCTGCATTGTTGCCAGGTCAAAATGGGGCCTCGCAACAACGTAGCGCCCAAGCTAACCCCGGTGATGATACCCTTGCACAGTTTACTTCTGTTGTACTTCGTGATACTGAAGATGTTTGGGGAAAACTCCTGAACGGATACCAAAAACCAAGACTTGTAATGTTTAGCGATGCAGTGCAAAGTGCCTGTGGCAATGCAAGTGCAGCAGTCGGCCCTTTTTATTGCCCCGGCGACTCCAAAGTATATATTGATCTTTCTTTTTTCAGGCTAATGAAAGAAAGATTTGGTGCAACAGGTGATTTTGCTATGGCTTACGTAATAGCGCATGAAGTAGGGCACCACATACAAAACCTGATGGGCACTTCGGGACAGGTGCATAATCAAAAGCAAAATTTAAGTGAAGCTGCCGGTAATAAACTATCTGTAAAACTGGAACTTCAGGCAGACTTTTATGCAGGTGTTTGGGCACACCATGCACAGCAAATGAAAAACATCCTACAACCTGGAGATATAGAAGAAGCATTAGTAGCGGCCAACGCCATCGGCGATGATAAACTACAAC
>JANMFO010000108.1:0-3891 GCA_031374245.1 Chitinophagaceae bacterium
CTCTTCTACTTTTTTATTCTTATCCCCCAACTGGCGGGCCATCAGTTGCGATGATTCGTACCAGAAGGTATAGTTACCAGAAAATATTTTTACTTTTTGACGATCTACATCCGTAACGTGTGTACAGACCGCATCTAAAAAGTGACGGTCATGGCTCACTACCAACACAATGTTTTCGTAATCGGCCAAAAAGTTTTCCAACCAGCCGATTGTTTCTATATCCAAACCGTTGGTAGGCTCATCCAATAATAAAATATCAGGATTACCAAATATGGCCTGCGCCAGCAACACCCTTACTTTTAAATTCGAAGGAATATCTTTCATCAAACTCTGGTGATATTCTTCACCCACTCCCAGCTCACCCAGCAAAGTACCGGCATCACTTTCCGCCGTGTAGCCACCCATCTCACCATATTCACCTTCCAGTTCACCAGCCCTCATTCCATCTTCTTCCGTAAAATCAGCCAGTGCATAAATATTTTCTCTTTCCTTGGCAATAGCCCACAGTTTGGTATGGCCTATCATCACGGTGTTCAATACCGTTTGCTCATCAAATTCAAACTGGTTTTGTTTCAATATCGCCATCCGCTCACCGGGAGTAATGGTTATCGTTCCTTTATTCGGTTCTATCTCACCACTCAGTATTTTCAAAAAGGTACTTTTGCCGGCACCGTTGGCACCTATCACACCATAGCAATTCCCTTTGGTAAAATTCAGGTTTACTTCTTCAAACAATACCCTTTTGCCATAGGCCAGTTTCAGGTCTTTTACACTAATCATTTTTGTTTAAAATTTGAGGCGGCAAAGATAAGCTTTCAGGGCTTATCGGCGAGGGGTGATTTTGATTGTTTTTCCTGCTGTAGTGCTACTGGAAAAGGCTGGGCCATGTGTATACTTTTACAGAGCTGGCTTTGGGATTTCCATTCTCACCGGGTTCAATCCTATCCTTACTAATTCAGTTACCTTTATGGTGATGTATTGATAATTGGAATGAGTGCAATTATATTAACAATGTTGTAATGGCCGTAGTAAAATCAATAGGGCAATTTTTTTGGAAAATCTTCAAAGCCATCTTTGTAAGAAAAAAGGATTGCTGTAAATGAGAAACTGAAAAAGACATAATTGTGTAATTTTTTCCCATAATTCTATAAACGGCTTTTCCCGAAATCAACTTAACTTTAATGGAATGAAGAATTCAGTAGTCATATTATTATTACTCATCTATAGTTCTGCAACCATGGGTGCTACTGTTCATCTGCATTACTGCATGAATGAGTTTGTGAGTTGGAGTCTGCTCCACAGCAAAGATGATAAATGCGGCAGATGTGGAATGGACGAGAAAGATAAAGGCGACTGCTGTAAAGATGAACACAGGTATTTTAAATTAAAAGCGGACCATCAGAAAAGCAATGTTTCGCAACTGATTACTTTTAATGCTACGCCTGTTTTAATTATCCCTGTAGTTAATTTTGATATTCACTTCTACACAACTGTTACAGACACTTATTCAACCTCCCATGCCCCGCCTGATATAAACCGAGAACGGTTGCATATATTATATGGCGTTTTCCTGGTATGATTCTTTGATTGTAAATGATGTGCCGGCACTTCAGATTGTATCGGCTATTGGTGTATCCATGTACCCAATATTTTTATTAATTCATTAAATCAGAAAAATGAAAACAATTATTTTAATGACTGCGGTTGGCTTATTGTCGGCCTCTGCGTCACAGGCACAAATTAAAAATGCCAAAACAGAAACCGTGAAGGTAAACGGTGATTGTGGTATGTGCGAAACCATCATAGAAAAGGTAGGCAATAAAAAAAACCAGTATGAAACAGCCTGGGATGCTGACACTAAGCTGGCTATCATCACTTACGATAGTAAGAAGACCGGTTTGGATGTAATATTAAAAAACATTGCTCTTTCAGGCTACGACAATGTTAAATACCTGGCACCGGATGAAGCTTATAATAAACTTCCTGAATGCTGCCAATACAAAAGAGAGAAAAAGGCAATAGTAAAAACTATGACAGAGCCAACAACAGATGTGACAGGTTCTACGCCAAACAATGCCAGCCATATACAGGAAAATAATGCAATGGATATGCAGGAAGCCAGCTATCTTAAAGCTGTTATTGATAACTATTTTGCATTGAAAGATGCTTTAGTAAAAACAGATGGTACAATGGCATCTGATAAAGCTGCTGCCATGCTAACAGCATTAGATGCCGTGGAAATGGGAAAACTAAAAATTGAAGAGCATACTGTTTGGATGAAGATTGAAAAGGGGTTAAAAACGGATGCACAACATATTAAAGAAACCAAGGACACAGAGCATCAGCGGGATTATTTCATGTCACTCTCTAAAAGCATGTATGAACTGATAAAGGCTGCAAAACCTGCTGAAACAGTTTATTACCAGCATTGCCCAATGGCGAACGATGGTAAAGGTGCAAACTGGCTGAGTAAAGAAAGTGCCATTAAAAATCCTTACTACGGCAGTCAGATGCTTACCTGTGGTAAAACATTAGAAACTATTAAACAGTAAATTCTATTTTAATGAAACATCTACTGACAATAATCATAATCGGATTTTCAACTTCCATATTTTCCCAGGAAAAAATAAGTTTCTTAACTCCGCCTTCAAGCCATGAAGCAACTTTTACCCAACAGTTGGTCAAAGGTGAAATAACAGTTACCTATTCCCGCCCCTTAGCAAGAGGACGAAAGGTATTTGGAGGACTGGTCCCATTTGATAGCATCTGGCGTACAGGTGCTGGTGGAGCAACAACCATTCATTTGACAGAAGGAATAATATTCGGGAATAAAATCCTCATAGCTGGGAAATATACACTCTTTACGATTCCAGGAGAAAAGGAATGGACAATAATAATAAATGCCGATACTACATTGCACGGTGCTTTTGGCTACGACAGCAAAAAAGATATACATCGTTTCACAGTACAACCGGTAAAGTCAGACAAATTTCAAGAAGCATTTACCATTGACTTAAATGAAATAACAAATAAAGGTGAGGGCTTCCTTAATCTTATATGGGAAAACACATTGGTTAAAATACCAATTAAAAGCCCGGTCGATGAAAAAGTGATGGCAGAAATCAATTCCCGGCTGATAAATAGTAAAGAGCAAAATGCTGAGCTGTTTTTCCAGTCAGCCAATTATTATTATATCACCGGAAGGGATTTAAAGCAAGCCGCTGTATGGGCTAAGGAGGCAGAAAATGCCGATAAAGAGAATTTCTATTACCCAAACCTGCTGCAAAAAATTCTTGCAGACCTAAAAGATTATAAAGCTGCCATCTCAGCTGCAAAAAGAGCCATTGTATTGGGGGAAAAGAAAAAAATGACTACTGCAGTTACAGGACTGAAAAAAAAGATAGCTGAATGGGAAAATAAATAATTACAGTTCTTAGAAATAAATTCATCACTAATCAAATCTTTTAAAAATGAAAAAACTAATTCTTTCTGGCATTGTAATAGCATTAGTATTTATTGCCTGCAATTCAACCAGCGAAAAAGAAAAAGAGACAACACCAGTAAAAAATACAACAATGGATACAACCCAAAAACCAGCAGATATAAAACCAGTAGCCGAACAATTATATAGCTGCCCCATGCACCCCGAAGTGATTGGCAAAAAAGATGAGAAGTGTTCCAAATGCGGAATGAAGCTTTCTGTGCCTGTAAAAAATGCAGAGACACCTGAATAATTCGCAGTGCAGCAAATAAAGATTTCTCAACTTGTTTGATTTGAGTCGGATTAGTGTTTAATAACGCTTTACTGGCATGATAATTACACCTTTACAGGTTGTGTGGAAATTCTTCCACAACTAAAAATTAGAATTATGCAAACGTTACAAAAAAACA
>JANMFO010000112.1:0-7361 GCA_031374245.1 Chitinophagaceae bacterium
TATTTAAAGACCTCGGTTGTTGGGAAGCATTAAACCTGGATGGTGGTGGCAGCAGTTGTATGTTGATTAATGGGAAAGAAACCATTAAGGTTTCTGATGCAACGGGGCAAAGACCGGTACCAGCGGTGTTTATTATCCAACAAAAAAGATGATAGTTATTTGTTAAGGCTTTCGAAATCTTTCTTCTTTGTCTTTCAGCCGACAACTCTTCGCATTACCAATATCATAGTTTTGTAGTATGAAATGGATACTAATAGCTGTTACAGCCGCAGGAATAATCGGGTTGAGTTTTATTTCTAATAGTAAACCAACTTCTCAATCAAAAGAAATTAAACCGGTAACTGGTTCTTATACTCCCGTTGCAGTATTGGAATTATTTACCTCTGAGGGTTGTTCCAGTTGTCCATCAGCAGATAATTTATTGCCACAATTAATAAAGATGGATGCAAGTGTTATTGCGCTTTCGTTTCATGTCGACTACTGGAACCGCTTAGGTTGGACAGACCCTTTCAGCAGCAGCGAATACTCTGACCGGCAACGGGAATACAGCAGGCAGCTAAACCTGGAAAGCATTTACACTCCACAGTTAGTCGTCAATGGCGAATATGAATTTGTAGGAAGTAACCGTAACAAAGCAGAATCTACCATTAAAAAAGTATTGAAAGAAAAAACACGGGTAAAACTGAATGTTGATAATGTGAAGATGGGTGATAATAAATTACATTTCACTATTAATACTGAAGGAGATTATACTAAAACAAACCTGTTAGCTGCATTAGTACAAAAGCAGGTAACCATGAGTGTAAAAGCAGGGGAGAATAGTGGGGCTAAACTTTCTCATACCAATGTGGTAAGAATATTGACCATGCAAACAGCCAGTGCCAAAAATGAATTTGAACTGGCAATTCCCAAAGAACTTACCGCAAATCAATGGCAATTGATAATTTATGCGCAACAGAAAAATGATTTGAAAATAACTGGTGCTGTACTTTATAACCCGGAAATAAAATGAGTAAATAAATATCATGTGTTGAAGATATTTAAAAACGCAGTACGCAAAAATCCGGAACTATTTCATCTCCCACACCAAAGCACTGGCGCCTAATATAGCAGCATCTGATTCTTTTAAATGGCTGATGAGCAGTTTAACTTTATTCTGAAACACCTGGATGAGGTTTGCTTCCATGTGTTCACGGGTTGGGTTCAAAATAAGATCACCAGCTTTTGTTAATCCTCCAAAAAGCACAATTGCTTCAGGGCTGGAAAACATTACTGCATTGGCCAATGCAAGCCCCAATATTTTACCTGTAAAATCGTATACCTGTTTGGCTATTTCATCACCCGCAATAGCTGCATCATATACTTTTTTGGAGTCCAGCTCATCTTTAGGAATATCTCTTAATGTACTTGGTGTATCAGTTTTTTCCAACAACTCAAGCGTAGTGTAGCGTACACCTGTTGCTGATGCGTAGCTTTCTAACGAGCCTCTCTTTCCTGTTCCCGGGTGAAGTCGTCCATCAGGAATTACAATGGTATGTCCTAACTCGCCGGCAAATCCATCATGTCCGTAGATTAATTTTCCATTAGCTACAATACCACTGCCAACACCGGTGCCGAGGGTAATCATTATAAAATCTTTCATGCCTTTAGCGGCGCCATACATCATTTCGCCAATAGCCGCAGCATTAGCATCGTTTGTTAATGTAACTGGAAGGTTGAATTTATTTTCAATCAGTTTGGCCAATGGAATAATGCCTTTCCACGGCAGGTTAGGGGCATATTCAACAGTACCGGTATAAAAATTACCGTTGGGTGCACCAACACCAATACCTTTCATACGGCCAACGCCACCTGCTTTCTCAATAATTTCTGAAACGGCTGTATACAGTTCATCAATAAATGTGTTAACTTCTGTATGTTTTTTAGTAGAGATATCACCATGAAAAAGAACATTACCATCCCGGTCCACAATTCCAAACTTGGTTCCGGTACCACCAATATCAATACCTATTGCCAGTTGTTGTCTTGCTGTTGATTTAGCCATTGTCAGAATATTTTAAAATAATCCCCGCTGCTGATTAGCAACGGGGCAATAAATGTACGAATGAATTTATTTAGTATTAATGTCCGCTGGCTGCAATTTCTGCATCGTAGTCAATACCTTGTTTCCGTAAAATACCTTTCACTACAAAAGCAAAGAAAGCAAGATAGGCAAAACAAATAGCAGCAATAAAATACGACTGATGAATACCTATAACGTCAGCCAGTTTACCTTGTATTGGAGGAATAATACCACCACCCAAAATCATCATGATCAAAAAGGCTGAACCTTGTGAAGTGTATTTTCCCAGGCCAGCAATGGAAAGGCTGAAAATACAAGGCCACATGATAGAACAAACTAACCCACCGCTCAAAAATGCATAAATAGCAACTGTACCTGTTGTCATTAATCCAATAACCATCGCAATTACTCCAAGTAAACTGAAGATCAGCATTGTTCTAGCAGGTTTATTATTGCTTAAGTAGAAAGCAACTATTTGCATAAGGACACAAATCACATAATAATACAAAGGAGTCATATCATATTTCGCCAGTGAATTTATTCCGATTAGTATACCAAAGGCAGCCAACGGAACCACAAATTGTAAAATCAGTTTTGTTTTCTTTGATAAATTAAATGCATTAATAGCACCCGTCCACCTGCCAATCATCAAACTACCCCAGTACATTCCTATATAAGGTGTTGCTTCAGAAGCTGCGAGGGAACCGAAGTCTTTTTGCCGCAACAATTCCCCCAGGTTACTTCCAATGGCCACTTCTACACCAACATAAACGAAAATGGCGAGCATGCCCAATACCAACTGGGGGTATTGCATAGCTCCCCAGCCTTCGGGTTTCTTCATGGCACTAAAATTTGATAACAGTAATCCGATCACAACTACTGCCAGAGCACCTATAAGCCATTTCAACCGGTACGCTTCCATCGCATGTCTATCTGCATCAGATGCATTGGTGAGGTCGGTTTTGTAACTGTTGAAAACCGGCACAAACATGATTATTAAAAGCCCTGTCATAATTATTAATGTGTAAAGGGCTTTATTTGCCTTTTCGGTTTTTTCTAATAGAATGCCTGAAGGAACTTTTTTTGAGAAATAGAATAAAGCGGCAGCTCCGATAAACAAGGCGCCTACACAGGTATAAAGAATAATAACTTTTGACAGACTGAGTGCGGCAATTTTTTCATCCGTTATTGCAGCAGTAGTTCCAAATAATGCTAATGCAACTACCAATGGTCCGATGGATGTACCAAATGAATTTACGCCACCACCTAAATTTACCCGGCTTGTACCGGTTGCAGGATCGCCTAATAGTATAGCAAAAGGTTGTGCTGCTGTTTGCTGTAAGGAGAATCCAAGGGCTACTACAAAAAGCCCAATCAGCATACCAGCAAAACTATTTCCGTTTACTGCAAAAATCATAGCAGCAGCTCCTAATGCCGAAAACAGTAATCCATAAACAATACTTCTTTTATATCCCCATTTACCCACAAGGTCTTTACCGCCGAAAGCCCCATAAGCAAATAATATCAATGCCCCGATATAATAAGCCGTATAAAAAGCAAAATCAATCAACTGGCTTTGAAACTGATCTAAATGGAAATAATGTTTACAAAAAGGAATAAAGACGCTGTTACCGGCAGCAATAAAACCCCAGAAGAAAAATACTGTTACCAGGGTCCCCAATGCTCCGTAATTGGTTGGTTGTTTAGGCTGTGTCATAGCAATCTTTGTTGGTTTGATGAAGTGCTGAAAGTAAAACAATTTTCATTGTCACAAAAAATAGCTTTTTGGTGGAGACAACTTGTACAAAAAAACAGCACCAGGCTTAGGGGTATTTCGAAAAGCCGGATTAATATTTGATTTTTTTTAAGGAATCATTTTTGCTATCAAAAAAACCCCTTAATTTCAAATAAGATCCTTTTCATTAATTTACTTCCATGGAAATTGTTCATGTAGCTGCAGAATGTTACCCGGTGGCAAAAGCCGGTGGTCTTGGTGATGTGGTAGGCGCTTTGCCTAAATACCAGGCGGAGCTTGGTCATTTCGCTAAAGTGGTGATGCCCATGTACCGCACCAAATTTTTATACGATAACGAATGGGAGTTAGTGCATGAAGGTGGGCAGCACATAGGCCCCCAGCAGTTTCATTACAGTATAATAAAAGAAAAAACCAATAAACTTGGTTTTGACCTGTACCTGGTGGATATAAACGGGCTGCTGGACCGTGAAAAGATTTATGGTTATGAAGACGACACCGAAAGGTTTCTTGCTTTCCAGGTGGCCGTTTGCGACTGGATAAATAAATGGGATCATACCCCGGATGTTATTCATTGTCATGATCACCATACCGGCCTCATTCCATTTATGGTAAAATATTGTTTTGAGTTCCGGCAAAAGCTGGCAGGTGTACCAACGGTTTTTACTGTTCATAATGCACAATACCAGGGATGGATTGGCTGGGAAAAATATTATATGCTGCCGGCCTTTGATTCATGGAAGTGGGGTATGTTGGAATGGGACAAAAGCATTAATCCGTTGGCTTCGGCTGTAAAATGTGCGTGGAAGGTAACTACCGTTAGTAACAGCTATCTCGATGAATTGAAATATTCTGCCAATGGGTTGGAAAACCTCTTCGAATATGAAAAAGGGAAAAGCTACGGTGTGCTGAATGGAATTGATACAGAAGTTTGGGATCCGCTAACCGATAACCTTATTGCTAAAAATTATGATAAGGAATTAGTGGAAAAAGGGAAAAGAAAAAATAAAAAGGAATTGGCGGGTCAGTTTGGTTTGGATGCTGAAAAACCGCTGATTGCCTTTATTGGAAGATTAGTAGGAGAGAAGTCGGCGGATTTATTACCAGAGGCCATCAGTCAATCAATTTATCAGCATCACGGCAATGCTAATTTTTTGGTATTAGGTTCAGGTGATCCTGAATTGGAGAGTCGTTTGGATCAAATGAATCATCAGTTTGCCGGGTATTATAATTCTTATATTGGCTACAGCGAATCATTAAGTCATTTGATTTATGCCGGGGCAGATTTTTTACTGATGCCAAGCCGGGTAGAGCCTTGTGGTTTGAACCAGATGTATGCGTTACGTTATGGCACTGTGCCGATGGTTCGTAATATCGGTGGGTTAAGAGATACCGTTACTGACTTTGGAGATCCGCAGGGTTTTGGTATACGGTTTAATGAAGCAAGTGTTTGGGATATAACTTATTCAGTAGGCAGGGCAATTGATCTGTATACTAATAAACCCGACCTTTATAACTGGATGCGGGGCCACATGATGACAATTGATCACTCATGGGATTCATCAGCTCAACAATATATTGACCTCTATAAATCATTAAAATAAAACGATTGTTATGGCTATAAGAACAATTACTCATTCAAAAGAGATTTTAAGTATTATACTTGGCGGCGGTGCCGGTAGCCGGCTATATCCCCTTACTGCCAGCCGTAGCAAACCCGCTGTGCCTATTGCGGGTAAATACCGTTTAGTTGATATCCCTATTTCCAATTGCCTTAATAACGGAATAGGAAGGATGTTTGTGCTGACACAGTTCAACTCTGCTTCACTAAACAGGCACATTAAAAATACGTATCACTTCAGTGCTTTCAGTAAAGCATTTGTTGATATTCTTGCAGCAGAACAAACTCCGGATAACCCCGCCTGGTTTCAGGGTACAGCGGATGCAGTGCGGCAGGGGCTGCGTCACATTGACCCCTTTGAAAGCGATTATATATTAATACTATCAGGCGATCAGCTTTATCAAATGGATTTTGCTGAAATGCTCGATAATCATAAAGCTTTAGGTGCTGATATAACTGTTGCCACCATTCCAGTGGCAGAAAGAGAAGCACCTGAATTTGGTATTTTAAAAAGTGACAAAGGGTTAATTACTTCTTTTATTGAAAAACCAAAGAAAGAATTATTACACGATTGGGTAAGTGATACAGGGGATGCAATGAAAGAAGCCGGAAGAGTTTATTTAGCCTCCATGGGTATTTATATTTTCAATAGAAATCTGTTATTCGATCTTCTGCAGAATGAATTCAAAACAGCAACCGATTTTGGAAAAGAAATTATTCCTCAATCAATCAGCAAATACAAAGTAGCCAGTTATCAGTATTCCGGTTATTGGACAGATATTGGGAATATTTATTCTTTCTTTGAAGCCAACCTTGATCTCACAAAGGATATCCCCGACTTCAATATGTTTGATAACGAACGGACAATATATACCCGTTCAAGAATGCTGCCACCGGCAAAAATTAGTGGCACTACATTAGAAAAAACATTGGTAGCAGAAGGCTCTATTATTAATGCTTCCAGAGTAGAGCATTCAGTTATAGGTATCCGCTCAAGAGTTGGTAATGGAAGTACTATTGTCAGTACCTATATTATGGGGAGTGATTATTATGAAACATTAGCTGATATAGCAGGCGATGCTGAAAAGGGTATCCCACTACTGGGCGTAGGAGACAGGTGTTATATCAAAAATGCTATTCTGGATAAAAACGTAAGAATAGGGAATGATGTACGCATCAATGGTGGCGATCATCTGGAGAATACTGACCATGCCCTTTACACTGTAAAAGACGGCATCGTGGTAATAAAAAAAGGAGCCATTATTCCAAACGGATTTGTTATTTAAGAGAATAGGCTAACAAAAGACAGGGGTATTTTTGTTTTTGCAAAATGTACTTTTTACATATTATCTCTATCTTCAAAGTTGCTCTGAAATTATCAAATAAAGATTGCTTATGCCTTCTACTTTCAACGTTGCCAAACCTAATCTAAGCCTTAGCCAGATTATTAATATGAGTGTTGGGTTTTTTGGAATTCAATTTGCTTTCGGACTTCAAAATGCCAATGTTAGCAGGATATTTCAAACACTCGGAGCCAATATAGACGACATACCAATATTATGGATTGCTGCACCATTGACAGGTTTGATAATACAGCCTATTATTGGACATTGGAGTGATAAAACCTGGCACAAACGATGGGGAAGAAGAAGGCCATTCTTTATGGTCGGTGCCATTTTTGCAGCTCTTGCTTTATTTATTTTTCCTAATGTTACCGAAATATGGATGGCGGCAATCATGCTATGGCTTCTTGATGCTTCAATTAATATTTCGATGGAGCCATTCAGGGCATTTGTTGGAGATATGCTTCCTGATTCGCAACGAACTACAGGTTTTGCCATGCAAAGCTTTTTTATTGGCGTTGGAGCCGTTATCTCATCTGTATTGCCGTATTTGCTTACAAGGTTTGGTGTTTCTAACGAAGC
>JANMFO010000137.1:0-1526 GCA_031374245.1 Chitinophagaceae bacterium
TTTCGATTTTTCTGATTCGTTGATTTTATTTTAATATGCTACTTAATACTTTCTGATCAATCACCACCGGATACTTCTTTTTTAATGCTGCTGTCCATTGATCTTCCAGCAAAGCCTGGTAATCATTAATTACCAATCCCCTTGCTTCATTATAACTGCGCTGCATAGGTTGTTGATATGCTTTGATGATATAAGCAAAAGAAGCGGTGTTATCATTTTTATTGATAAGTGGAGTAGTCGTTGTTCCTGCCTTGGGTATCATTTTATTCAGATTCGGTAACTGGCTCCATTCATATCTCGATGAATCAGCTATAATTTTTTCCGGGTATTGCTCTGTTATTTTTCGCCAATCCGCCGGAGTTTTCTTTAATTGATCAAACGCTGTTTTTGCAATATCCTTATCAGAACAAAAGAAAATAACAGCATCGGCACTTTGTTTCCAGGTATAGCTCTTTTTATTTTTGTTGTACAATGCTTCAAGACCCAAAGAATCTGCTTGTGCTTTGTTCCAGATTTCCTGTTGCATTATTTCAAAGAAAAGGTTACCGTCTTTAAACTCTGTCATCTGGTCACGGAATTCATCATTAAAATCTTCCAGGTGGTCACGGTAATAATTTTTTATTGCAAACTTTATGTATTCTTCCCGGATCTGATCATAGGGAACAACACCGTTAGTGCCATCTTGTTTATACCGGTGGCTTTTTGCATACTCTGCCCATTTTGCAGCATCATATATCGAGTCGCCGATATTAAATAATGGAGTGCTGGCACTGATAGTGTTTGTTTTACTTAACGGCACTTTGTCAATTAAACTATCAGTAAAAGCCCACAGGTCAGTATCATTATATAGTTTTCGCTGATGACCTGCTTTCGCTATCACTTTATCGTAAATAAAATTATCAGAGGCTTTCCAGCGGCTGTCTGCTTTTATTCTTTCCAGCAATGCCTGCCGGGTTGCTTTATCATCAGGGTCTGAAACAATTGGATTTATAGAAATACGCTTCAGTATATGCCATCCGTGTGATGTAACAAATGGCTTACTCACTGCACCATCCTTTGGCAATGACCACAATACATTTTCAAAAGTCGCATCGTATTGACCAACTCCGATGTCGGGCATAATGCCATTATTAGCAGCACTGATATAATCATTACTGAAAGTAGTCGCCAACTGATTAAAACTCCCACCAGCAAGTATTCTTTTGTATAATGAATCGGCAAGGCCTGCCAATTTTTTCTTATCACTTTCATCAGCTCCCGGAGGAAGTGCTAATAATATCTGTTGCGCTTTTATTTTACCCGCTGCTTTTCTTTCACCCAGATTCTTGAAAATATGATAACCAATTCTTGATGTTATGGGTGCTGAATATTTCCCCGGTGCGGTTGCATAAATAGCATTTTCAAATTCATACGGCAAAGTAAAAACGGTGAGATATCCCAAATCCCCTTTATTTTTTTTGGCAGCCGGGTCGTCAGAACTTTGTTGGGCCACAGTCAAAAAGTTTTCTCCTTTTTGCAACCGTTTT
>JANMFO010000140.1:0-2938 GCA_031374245.1 Chitinophagaceae bacterium
AAATTTTTTCAGGTTGGTTATTGTATCTTTTCGAAGAAATACACCTTCATATTTTGACAGATTGGCGCTACTATAATAAAGCAAATAAACTTTTGAAGGATTATACTTTTTTACCGGTTGCGGATATTGACCCTGTTCCAATACATATGTATTTGTAACTATAAGGCCTGCATAAGCTGTATTACAGAATAAAAACCCGGCAATAAATAGTCCGGCAATAAATGGTTTACATGTCCCGATATAGGTTTTCAAAGTGTCAAATTTTCTGTTAAGTTATGCTATAAAAATACTTAATACGCAGCCTGCAACAAATACCCTGAATAGGGTAGCTTTTTTACTCTTACTGTGATTAACTTTATAACCGGAAAGATAAAAAATGGTGAGAAGAATTTTTACAGATAAAAAATCGCATGAAAAAGAATAAGCTATTCCTGTTTTTTGCTCTGACCATTTCTTTCTTTGGCAATGCACAGGAAAAAAGAGCTTTGCTGATAGCTATAGACAAATATGCTCCGCCAGTAACCTATAAACCAACCGGTAAGGCCCGTTCCAAATTTCAAAACCTGAATGGTTGTATTAACGATGGAAGAGCGATGCAATCCATCATTACTTCAAAATTTTTATTTGATTCTAAAAAGGTTGATACGTTATTCAATGAAGCCGCCAACAGGACAGCCATTTTAAACCAGATGAATGCATTGCTGGATAAATCCAACCCCAACGATATTGCTTTTATTTATTATGCTGGGCATGGAAGCAGGGTAACAAATAGTTTATCAAGGGAAGCCGATAAATTAGATGAATCTATTGTACCCAGTGATACATGGAAGCCCGGCGTAGAAGATATCCGGGATAAAGAACTGGCGAAAATTTTTAATCAATTTATTGATAAGGGAGTAAAGCTAACGGTAATAATGGATTGCTGTCATAGCGGCTCGCTATCAAGGGGGCCAAATCAACCGGGCTTGTTTCGATTTATTGACGATGCAAACTATGATGCAAAAGATGCTTCGCAACCAGTGGCTCCTGAAACAAGAAAGGAAGGAACCTTTTTGATAATGTCTGCTGCACAGGATAATGAATTTGCACAGGAGCAGCGGGATGAATTTAATATTGCACATGGTGCCTTTACCATCGCTTTCATGAAAGCATTGGAGCAACAGTCTGTTAATACATCAACGAGTAATTTGTTTACCAGCATAAGAGCAATATTAAAAAGCAATGGCAAAAAACAAGAGCCGGTTTTGGGCAGCAGTACAGAAAGGCAGCAGCAAACTTTATTTGGTATTGCCAAAGGCACATTGCCTGATAAATCAAGAATTGCGATTTCAGGTTTTGACAGGGATAAAGTGATGTTACAAGGTGGCTTTGCAATGGGCTTATACAAAGAAAATGAGTTGGTAAAATTTAATGGCACTGATACGTTGGTAAAGCTGCGGATAGATGAAGTGCTGAGTGTGAACCGTTCTGTTGCGAGCATTGTAAAAGGAAGCATTAAAGATTTAAAAGCCGGTGAATTGGCAGAGGTTACTAATTGGGTTTCTTCTGCTGCTCCGTTGCTAAAAATATATATTCCTTCCGGCACAATCACATATAGTGATGTAGCTAAATTGGCGATTGTTAATAAAGAACTGAAAGAATCCCGTAAAATTAAATGGGTGAATGAATTGGAAAAAGCAGACCCCTACACTTCTCTTTTCTTTGATGGAGAAAAATACCGGGTAAATATTGATGGGAAAGATGCGCTGGCACCAAAGCTATTAACTACTGCATCCATACTCCAGTTGTGCAAACCGGATTCTTCTTTCTATTTCGAACTGCCGCCTTCGATAAACCTGGTGAGTTCAATGAAGGAAAAATTAAAACTTAATAAGAGTATTGTTATTGTTAATAGTCCTTCCGATGCTCACTATGTTTTGTACGGAACTATTAATGAGGAAGGCAAACCGGCTTACGGTTTTCGCCGTGCACAAACAGCTGCAAGAGACAGCCTGGAATCAATGCCGGTGCAAACAAAAAGTTTCCGACTGGAAGATGGCAGCAACCTCGCAGGTAGTTCCATAGCAGATAGTTTATATGAATATGCTATGCGGCTTTCAAAAATAAGAGGATGGATGCAACTGACCGGGCCTAAAGAAGGAGACAGTAATTTTCCTTTTCATCTGGAACTGATGAATACAACAGCAAATAAATTAGTTATAACCGGAGAATATAAAGTGGGTGATAAAGTTGCATTTCACCTGGTGGCTAATCCCGGCTACACGGGAGCAAGCCGGGTAAAAAGATATGTGTACGTTTTTATGATTGATAAACAAGGTAACATGCTGCTGGGTTACCCTGATGCAGAAAGTGGTAATGTAGATAATCAATTCCCTAAAATTGATAACGACCATACACTAGTAAAAGATGTACGTTTATTTGAAGGAGAAGTTTCAGAACCGGTAGGAACTGATAATTATTTTCTACTGGCTTCTGATGAACCTATCTCTAATTATGCAGCCGTACTGAATCAAGAAGGTGTAAGAGGTGCCCCAAAAGGGAATAATCCATTGGGTAATCTGCTTAATCTAGGTAATGACGGCGGAACAAGAGGATTTACAAAATCTGTATCCAACTGGAACCTGATAAGACTATCGGTAAAGTCAAGCTATTGAAGTAAAAACTATTCTCTTTTTTGGTTTATGACTACTTTACTTTCCAGTATAATTTTTTGTGGGATGTTTTCATCAGAACCTTTTGATTGTATCAGTTGGAGCAAAATTTCTGTAGCTTTTTCTGCCTGTTGATAAGGAAATTGCTCCACTGATGCCAGCGGTGGATAGTCCATATAGCTGGTAATGGGAAGATTGGCGTAGCTGACAAAGAAAATATCTTTATTGATTTCTAAACCCTGGCTCCGGGTATATTGAATAGCATCCAATGCCACATAATCATTAAA
>JANMFO010000158.1:0-4838 GCA_031374245.1 Chitinophagaceae bacterium
TAAGATTATAAGGAGTATCCCGCACCACACAAATAAGTTTTCTTCTTTCTTTTAAAACAACATCAGCGGCCCTTGTAATAAGATCATTGGAAATACCAGTCGCAATACGGCCAAGGGTACCCATCGAGCAGGGAATAATAATCATGGTATCATATTGCCCGGAACCGGAGGCAAACGGCGCCATGAAGTCCATAGTACCATAATATTTTACAGGGTAATCTTTATAGGTCTCATTATCCAATTCTGTTTGCCATACCTGTTTGGCATTTTCTGTCATCACCACTGACAAGTCTGTCCACTGATTTTTTGCCAACAACAACTTTTCCAATAAAATTTTTGCATAAACTGAACCACTGGCTCCTGAAATGGCAACAACTATTTTTTTCATACAATCAATAAACCAATAAAGCTGGTGAATGTTCATGAAAGTTAGGCGAAAATGCGCAAACGATTGCCTAATGCTTTTGTAGAAGTATAGCTACAAATTTCATTGTTTGGACATTGAGTACAATCAATAATTTGTGGTTCTGGTACATATTTTGAATAAAAGGTCAAAAAATGATATCCAAATGTTTTGTGTTATGCTATTATTAACGATATTAGCTTTGAATTTTCATAGGATAAGGTTTAATGGTTAATGGTTTTTGATTAGGCCCCCCGGTTTTTAACCGGGGGTTCTTTATTTTAGGATAGATGTTACGCAGTTCCACCTCTTTATAGGTATTAATTAACTACAAATTGTTTTAATAGACGGAACTCTGTTCCGCCTTCCAATTAAAAATGCCTCCGCTATGCGGGGGCATTTTTAATTTAGTATCTAACTCTTTGATTAAAATGCTTTAGGTTGTTTCGCCGGTTCAGCAGGCTTCTGGGTATTTTCATTACCCATATTTTCCATTATCCAGTTGGTCATTTTACTCCAAAGATGAAAAGTGGTATTGTCCAGTTGACCACCGATGCCATGATTTTTATTTGGATAATAAGCACTCTCAAAATCAATATTACTTTTTACCAGGGCCGTAATCATTTGTGTGGCATTTTGAAAATGTACATTATCATCAGCCATGCCATGTATGATAAGGTACTTGCCTTTTATTTTATCAGTATGATTGATAGGTGAATTGTCGTCATAACCAGTTGGATTTTCCTGCGGTGTACGCATATATCGTTCTGTATAAATATTATCATAGTATCTCCAGGAAGTAACCGGTGCTACAGATACCGCAGCACTAAATACTTCATTCCCCTTAGTAATAGCTAATGCACTCATAAAACCACCATAACTCCATCCCCAATGGCCAATATTGTTCTTATCAACAAAAGACATGTTGCCGATATATTTAGCAGCATCAATCTGGTCTTCTATTTCAAACTTACCGAGTTGTAAATAGGTTTTCTTTTTAAACTCTTCGCCACGGAAACCGGTGCCTGTATTATCTACACTTACTACAATAAAACCTTTCTCTGCAAGCAGCTGGTGCCAGAAGCTAACAGCACCAAAGCGGTTGGCTACCTGTTGTGAGCCGGGTCCGCCATAGTTGCAGAATAAAACAGGATATTTTTTTGACGCATCAAAGTTGGAAGGTTTCAGCATCCAACCATTTAATGTATCGCCTTTACTATTTGGTACACGGATGAACTCAGCCTTGCCAACAGCATACTCCTCTATCTTGGCTTTTTGTTTAGCACTTTCATTTACCGTCTTTACCAGTTTGGTGATTATGTTTTTCTTTTTATCCAATGCAATCTGATTTAAGGTAACTACCTGCGGAGTGTTAAGGTCAGAACGATAATCGTAGAATCTTGTCATGCTATCATTCAACACAACTCTGTGCCATGCGTCGCCTTGTGTTAGTTGTGTTGTTTTTTTGGCAGCAAAATCAGTTACGAATAAATTTCTATCCATTGGCCGGGGATATGCCATGGTGTAGAATACTCTTTTTTTTACTTCATCCACACCATCAATACCTGTTACTTCATAGTTGCCTTTACTGATTTGCGTTTTTGTCTTTCCATCAAGGCTGTACATATATATATGGTTGAAGCCATTCATTTCACTGGTAAAAAGATAGTTCTTGCCATCTTTCATAAACTGCCAGTCATCGTTGATGTCGATGTAGTACTTGTTCTTTTCTTCGTACAGGTTACTTGCTGTACCAGTTTGGGCATTAGTCAGTAACAATTTCAGGTTGTCCTGGTGACGGTTCATCCAGAATACGACCAGTGAATTATCATCCTGTGTCCATTTGATTCGTGGGATATAAATGTCACCTTGTTCATACTGAGCTTTTACGTCTTTATTATTCGCAATATCATAAATATGTATTTCCACTTTTGAATTTTCTTCACCAGCTTTAGGATATTTATAAGTGTATTGTTTATTGTAAGTGTTATCAAACTGTGTGAACTGATACTCCTTTACATTGCTTTCATCAAAACGGTAGTAGGCTAAGTAGTTTCCTTTCGGACTCCATTGATAGGCCTGGGTAAAAGAAAACTCTTCTTCGTATACCCAATCACAATTACCATTGATAATGAAGTTCCATTTGCCATCTGTAGTAATGGCCCTGGCACTTTTAGTAGCAATATCGTAGAGATACAGGTTGTTGTTCTTTACGAAAGCTATTTTGCTGCCATCGGGTGAAAGGATAGGGTGCATTAGTTTTTCATTATCCAGCTTTGTCAATTTTTTGGAAACAGCATCATATAAATAAACCAGTGCTTTTGATGAATGGCGGTATATCTGTTCGATGCCCTTTCTTATTAAAACAGTATTGGGATATTTTGAACTGAAGATGATATCTTCCGGTTCTCCGATGGATTTTCCACTTTCATCTTTCAGGTCTTCCGCTTTTAGTTCCGGATCCTTGCTGGTTTGTCCAAAGTCTGCCCGTACCTGCTCACCCCGAAAGGTCCCCTTTTTATAAATGTCTTCTAAAGTAATCTGTTTTTTTTGTGCTGTTGCCAGTAATGGCAATAAAAACAGGAGTAGAAAAAGCTTACGCATAATGAATGGAGTTTTTATGATTGTAAATGTAACGGAAACAGGATAAACGGGCTTGCCGCAGGTGTAAATTATGTGCCGGGTTTGATGAGCAATGATAAAACGTACAAGTGTGTACTTCGTTACCTGAGGGGTAAACTGGTAACTAAAGTCCCATCAAGGCGGGGAAGCCGGCTAACAAAAAAAGAGAAAATCATAACGACTTTCTCTTTTAAATTTTATAACGAAACTATTTATTTAGCATCGGCCATATCAGGTACTGCTTCTACTTTATATTCACCTGCATCTAACTTTTCTTTAGTAGCTGTGAATGCATCCAGTGTTTTTTTGATATCCTCATCGGTATGCACCGATGTAGGAATAAGGCGATAGATAATATGCCCCTTTGGAATAACCGGATATACCACGATGGAGCAAAAGATGTGATAGTTTTCCCGAAGATCCATCACCATAGCGGTAGCTTCCGGTATATCACCTTTCATGTAAACCGGTGTAACTACAGAATCTGTTTTGCCAATATCAAATCCTCTTTCTTTTAATCCTTTTTGTAATTTTTTTGCATTCTCCCACAATTTTTCTTTCAACTGTGGTTGTGTTTTTAATAACTCAAGCCGCTTCAAATTACCCACTACCAATGGCATAGGTAAACTCTTGGCAAATATCTGGCTGCGTACATTATAACGGATATAATCAATTACCTGTTTGTCGCCGGCAATAAATGCACCTATAGAGGCCATTGATTTGGCAAATGTAGAAAAGTATAAATCAATTTTATTCTGCACACCCTGTTCTTCACCGGCACCGGCACCGGTTTTTCCGAGTGTACCAAAACCATGTGCATCATCTACCAGCAGGCGGAATTCATATTTACCTTTTAATGCAGCAATTTCTTTCAGGTTACCCTGGTCACCAGCCATACCAAATACGCCTTCTGTAATTACCAATATGCCACCCGCTTTTTGTTTTTCTATTAATGAAGTGGCCCGTTGCATTTGTTTTTCAAAATCTTCAATGTCATTATGTTTGAAAACATAACGATGACCGGGATGCAAACGTAAACCATCAATAATGCAGGCATGACTTTCTGCATCGTATACAATCACATCATGACGGCCGCAAAGCACATCAATCAAACTTACCATTCCCTGGTAACCGAAGTTCAATAAAATGGCATCTTCTTTCATTTCGAAAGCAGCCAGTTCAGCTTCCAGTTGTTCATGCAGGTTGCTGTTGCCACTCATCATCCTTGCACCCATAGGTAATGCTAATCCATAGTTTTTTGCTCCTTCAGCATCAGCTTTTCTTACTTCGGGGTGATTGGCGAGACCGAGATAATTATTCAGACTCCATACAATCATTTCCTTGCCACGAAATTTCATGCGGTTGCCGATATCCCCTTCCAGTTTTGGGAAGGCGAAATAACCATGTGCTCTTTCACGGTGCTGGCCAAGAGGGCCTGCATTTTTCAATAAACGTTCAAATATATCTGCCATATCTATGTGCTATTTATGATGTATAATACTTTCTGTAAAGTGCTGCAAAGGTAAGGGATTAGGTTTTTTTTGGCAAAGGCTTTTACAGTTGCTAATGCCCTGATTGTTTTGCTTTTAGCTCATTCCACTTTGTTGTTAATAGTTGTAATTGCTTTTGTGCTTCTGCTGCCGCTGCGATAGCTTGTGTGGTAGGTGGCGAATCACTGTCCTGTAAGGTATTGAAGATAGATGCAAATGCAGTATTCAGCCTTCCGAAACTTGGATCCTGGCTTCCGGGTGCTGTATTCTCTAACAGTGCGGCTGCTTTTTCTATCGGAGCTAATTTTTCTGCCACATGTATT
>JANMFO010000167.1:0-8284 GCA_031374245.1 Chitinophagaceae bacterium
TCCCGCAAACCAACGGCATCTAACAAAGCAGGCTCAACATTTTGGGTATTTAATTTTGCCCATAAATAACGTTCTCCTGCAAAAAGTACCATGTGAGCTGCAACAGAATCGTATTGCAAACTATCAATGGAAGCAGTTACATACCCTTTTGATTGTAACAAGCCGGGTAATTTGGAAATATAATCAGTACAGATAAATCGGGAAGCAAATTCTGTTTGTAACCCAAGTCCGGAAGCTAGTTGCGCAGCATCTTTATCCACTCCGCGGATGTAAAGTTTATATTTATCCTGTGCTGCGGTATAAATACTGAGCAACAAGAAAACAAGAACCGATATTTGCAGTCTGAATTTTCTCATGTGGCTTTTCGCCGGGATATTCATCGCTAAATTATTCATTAAATCTGAAACAGGCTTGGCTGGTATTTATATTCATATTCCGTTTTGCAAACAGGCCTGTCACTATTGCAATTTTCATTTCGCTACTTCTTTGCATTATAAGAACGATTTGATTGCCGCTTTATTGAAAGAAATCGGATTACAAAAAGATTTTCTGGCCAATGAACCAGTAGAAACTATCTACTTCGGTGGTGGTACCCCGAGTTTATGTACAAAAGAAGAAATAAAAAGTATTGTTACGGCCATTCACTCATCATTTGCAGTTGCACCAGACGCAGAATTAACACTGGAAGCCAACCCGGATGATATAACCGAAGAGAAATTGTTGGCCTGGAAAGCAGTTGGCATTAACCGCCTCAGCATCGGTATACAAAGTTTTTTTGAAGAAGATTTACAATGGATGAACCGGGCACATACTGCGCAACAAGCAATTGATAATTTACAACTGGCCGTAAAACATTTCGATAATATCACCATTGATCTGATTTATGGAACTCCGCAACTAACTAACGAAAAATGGAAGCAAAATGTGGAGACCGCCATTTCATTAAACATTTCGCATCTTTCCTGCTATGCACTGACAGTGGAACCTAAAACTCCATTGGATAAAATGATACAGCAGCATAAAAGTGAAGCGATAGACCCGGATAAACAATCAGAACAGTTTTTATTACTGATGCAATGGCTCGATCAGGCTGGTTATGAACATTATGAAATTTCCAATTTTGCCAAACCGGGTAGGCGCAGCCGTCATAATTCCTCTTACTGGCAACGGAAAAATTATTTAGGGCTTGGCCCTTCGGCACATTCATTTAATCGTAAAGAGAGACTATGGAATATTGCTAATAACAATATCTACATTGATTCTCTTAATAAAGACATAATCCCGTTTGAAAAAGAAGAATTGACTACTGTTCAGCAATTGAATGAGTACATCATGATTTCTTTACGGACAATAGAAGGAATAAATTTTGAAGTGCTGAATTCTATGTTCGGAGTAGAACAAACAGGGTTTCTGAATAAGTCAAAAAAGTTTATTGAAAACGGTTTGATTGAATTGAAAAACAATTCACTTATTCTTACTAAAGAAGGAAAGTTGTTAGCAGATGGGATTGCAGCTGATTTATTTTATTAGGCTTTACTTATCCAGGCTACAATAATATTTAATACGCAACCCAGTGCTACCAGTGATGTAAGAATAAAATTGAACCATTTAATAGGATGTGGCTTTGGACTTCCTTCTTTTCTGCCTTCCTGCCATTTATTAAACTCCAGCACATTTAATACGATAAGAACAACGGCGGCAATTAAAAACAAAACTTGAAAAAACTGAATCATGGCGCAAGTAATTTATTGGCCGTGAAGTTAAAGTTTTAGGTTCAGCTGCTGAATAGAGGATTAGAAAATTTTCCGGCTTTTATTATGTTGTTTCCAGTAATGATAAAGTTGCCGGGTAATAAGGCATAAAACCATTATCAGTATGGCTGCCGGGGTAAATCCATGGTACGAAAGTGGCATAAAAGAAAGTTTAGGGTTTGGAATGTATAGCTTGTATTTTACAGCATAAACTCATACTGTTTTTCACTTACTACGTTTACTACTTTTCAGACCAATACCTGTTCTATTCGTTTAAACCCATCGGAAGGTTTAACATCTTCCCACAGTATTTTATAGACTGTTTCCGCTATGGGAATAGCTGCATTCACCGACTTATTTATATTATAGATACATTTTGCAGCATTATAACCTTCGGCTACCATATGCATTTGCTGTTTTACAGTGGAAACAAGCTGTCCTTCGCCTATCTTTTTACCAAAACTACGGTTGCGGCTATGCATCGAATAGCAAGTCACCAGCAGATCACCAAGATATACGGAAGCAGCATAATTAGGGGTTTTACGATGGGTGATTGGGTCCTCGCCGTCATGCTCGCCAACAGTAATATGTTCAGCACCAAATTTTTTAAGAAATCCGGCCATTTCATCCGCTGCATTTGCAATGTAAACACTGAGGAAATTATCGCCGTAATTCAAGCCATGTGCAATCCCTGCTCCCAATGCATAAATATTTTTTAATACAGCTGCATATTGCACACCCAGTATATCGTGGTTTACAATAGTGCTGATATAGTCAGTAGTAAAATGAGAAGCTATTTCTGATGCGGTTGTTATATCTGTGCCAGAGAAAGTGAGATAGGATAATTTCTCTTCTGCTACTTCTTCTGCATGACAAGGACCGAGTACAGCAAAATAATTTTCAAGTGAAACACTAAATTGTTTTTGCAAATAAAAATTCAACAAGATGTTTTTCTCCGGTAATAATCCTTTAATAGCAGAAATCACTTTCTTTCCTTTCCAATCCTCAGGCGTCAATGATGCCAGGCTTTCTTCTGCATAGGCTGATGGCACAGCTACCACCAGTACATCTGATTTGGCAACCACTTCTTTTACATTGGTTGACATAGAAAGTAATGATGTATCAAACTTTGCGGAACTGAGATAGTTTGGATTGTTTCCTTTTTCCTGAATATGCTGAATGGTAGCAGCATTTCTTATCCACCAATTGATAGAATGTTTTTTATCTGCAAGAATTTTTGCTAATGCCGTTGCCCAACTGCCGCTGCCGATAATACCGAAAACCATTAGTTACCAGTTATGAGTTATGAGTTACGAGACTTAAAGTTTTAAAATCCTTTAAAGCAAACCAGAGGAGGAGGGCTCGCAACTCATAATTCACCCCTCGCAGCTTTATCCTTTCCTACTTCTCAAATAACTTATCCTTCGCTACTACTTTCACTTTCGCCCCATCTTTTAATGTTTTACTGATCGCATTATATGGGCCAATTATCACTTCATCACCAGGTTTCAACCCAGTTAGCACTTCAATATAATTTATATCCTGTATGCCCGATTTCACTACTGCTTTTTTAACAGTGCCATCTGCTTGTAATATAAACACCACTTCTTCCAATTCATCTCCGTTGTCAACATTCATTTCGGCTAATCCCTCTTCATCAGCCTTATTCTTTTTATCTTCTTCTTTTTTATCCGCCATACTTTTATCACTACCCTTTACCCTTGCATTTACAGCGGTAATGGGAACAGCCAGTACATTATCCACCCTTTTTGTTTTAATGTCTGCACTTGCATTCATACCGGGACGGAAAGGAAAGGTTTTCCCTGCCAGGTCTTTATATGATTCTTTATCCAGTCTTATCCGTACTTCATAATTTGTTACATCATTAGAAGTTAATGAGGCTACTGAAGTTTTAGTGCTGCTGGCAATTTTTGTTACTATTCCTTTAAACTTTCGGTTGTTATAAGCATCCACTTCCACATCGGCAGAATCACCAATACTTATTTTCACTATATCATTTTCTCCCACATCCACTCTTACTTCCAGTACTGACATATCAGCTACTGTCATCATTTCTGTACCTACATTAAAACCGCTACCGGATACACTTTCGCCTTTTTTAACTTTCAAGGACGATATCACTCCGTCCATAGGTGCTACAATCGTTGTGCGGCTAAGGTCTTTGCTGGCTTTGCTCAGTCCCGTTTGTGTGGACTGCACATTGGCCTGCAGGCCTTTTATATTCTGCAAGGCAGCATTATAATTTGCTTCAGCAGAACGTAAGGTTGTTTCATATTGCTCCAGTTCAGCTTTTGAAATAACTTTCTGTTCATACAGGGTTCTGTTGCGGGCCAGTGTTTGTTTTGCCAAATCAAGATTAGCTTTCAAAGATTCCATTGATGCTTTGCCATTGTCAACCGTTGCTACCGACTGGTTCACCCTTGATGCTGCTTCATCTCTTTGCAACGCATATATATCTGCATAAATGCGGGCCAGCACTTTTCCTTTCTTTACACTATCGCCTTCTTCCACATATAAGTCGGTTATCTGCCCTGCAATATCCGGACTGATTTTAATTTCTATTTCAGGGTAAATCTTTCCACTGGCATTTACTGATTCAATAATTGTCCTTTTTGCAGCCTTCTCCACAGCAACTTTCTCTGTTTTCTTTCCGCTACCAAATGCTTTCATAACAATAAAAGCACCTGCCAACAAGCCAACAATAATTAATGTCCATTTCAATTTCTTATTCATAACCGAAGAAGTTTAAAGTTTCAACCCCTGCCCTTTGTAGAATTCCAGCAATTTCATCTTAAATACATAATCATATTGTGAATACAACAACTGGCTTTTCGCCTGTTGAAGATTCGTCTGGGTGGTAATTAAATCATAAGTTGACAATAAGCCCAAATCGTATCGTTTTATCGCAAAATCATAAGCTTTTTCAGAAGACTCAACGGTTTTCTTATTAGCATTAAATTTTTGTACCGCCGCTACTGCATCATTATATGCTTTATAAATATCCTGTTTTAAGGTAAAACTGTTCTGCTCCTGCAGCAGTTCAGATTGTTTTACATTCAGCTTTGACCGCTGCCAGGCTGTTCGCAAGTTGCCGCCATTAAAAATCGGTACGCTGGCACTTAACCCAACTGATTGCCGAAAGTTTTGATTTATCTGGTCAAAATATCCAATCTTGCCATAAGTAAACCTATCTATAGGCTGTATAGGAAATACAAAATATGGACTGCCATTTACGTCTACTGTTCCTACAGGAAGATTTCCCTGAATTTTTGATTTTGCTTCCTGTGCTTTATTATTAAAAGCACTACCGAGGCTACCAAACAATGAGAATGTTGGATACATAGAACCCCTTGACACTTCCACTGATTTTTTTGCATACTGTACTTTCAAAATATCAGCTTTTTGCTGTGGCATATTATCAATAGCAAGGTTATAAACTGCATCTGGCTGTAAATCGCCGAGGCTTTCAATCGGAATTGCATTTACTGGTGGCGTAAAAATATCAAACGGTGCAGCAGCATCAAGATTCAGTAATGCTTTCATTTGAAGTAATGATTGTTGCGCCACTGTTTCTGCGCTGATAAGACTGGAACTATCACTTGCCAGGATTGATTCAAGATTAACCGCATTTAATTCTGGTAACTTGCCTGCATCCACCTGCTTTCTTGTACTTTCTAATTGTGATTTCGTTTGCTCCACTTTCGATTTTGCCAATGTTATTTGTTCTCTTGCCAGCAATATTTGCAAATAACCAACAGCAATATTCAGAGCTACATCATTCTTTGCTTTTTCCACTCCTACCTGTGTGGCTTTTAAGTTAAGTTCATTTGCTGCAATTGTATTTTTTTTAGTGAACCAGTTAAATACATCCACACTGGCTTGAAGGGAATAATTATTAAAAATATAACCGGTAGTAATCAGGCTGAACGTTGTAGGATCCTGGTTACGACCTGCACTATAACCAACATTGGTACTGAAGTTGGCGTTTGGGTACAGCGATTGCTTGCTTTGATTCAATTGCAGTTCTGCAAAGCGAATCTGTAAGTCTGCTTGCCGCACCGAAATATTATTTTGCATGGCATATTCCACGCATTTGCGGAGGTCCCATTTTTCTTGGGTGAAAGCCGAAGAGCCAATCAACAGAAATACCAGCAGTTTTATATACTGTTTCATATCCGGCAAAAATAATCCAATTGTATTGGCAGATTAATGATTTTTTATAAATGGCAGTTAAATCTGCTCTCTATCATATAAGTGCAGGTTACTAAACAGCATTTAGCCGTAAAAAACCGCTGCTTTTCATTTTAAAAATCAGGAATTAGTCTGGCTGCCCGGTTTGACAGCTTTTACAACAAAGTACAAGGCAATAAATCCCGCAAGAACTCCCAAACCGATTAAAGACAGTTTTGTTTCGTTAATCAATAAGCTGATGGCAACAAAAGAATACGCAGTCATAAATAGTAGCGGCTGCAGCGGATAAAACTTCATGCTATAAATACCAGTTCCGTTAAGATGTGCAGTTCGTTTGCGTATAATAAAAATACTTCCGGCAGAAAGTACCATGCCAAAGCAATCAAGGAAAATAGTGAATCTGAGCAGGGTGTCAAATTCTTTGGCCCAAAAAACAATTACTGCTGCCAATCCAGCAAAAATGGTCAACGCTAATGTCAATGCACCCCGACTATTTCTTTTTTGAAATGCTGCTGGCAATATTTTGTCTTCGCTCATAGCCACCATTACCCGGGGGTTGCTTAATAATAATACGTTGATGTAGGCGAGTACACTCAAAAATAAAAGCATCGATAAAATACGCTCTGCATTTACACCAAATATTTTCGACGCCATGATAGCTGCAATATTTTTACTGGTCTTCAATTCTTCAAACCCTATTACATGCACATAAGCATAGTTAATCGCCAGGTACAAGGTGATGATGATAAAAATTCCCATGAAAATGCCTCTGGGAACATTTCTATTCGGTTTATCCACCTCTGCACCAAAGTTGATAGTTTGCTGATAACCGCCATAGGTAAAACTTACTGCTACCAATCCTATACCAAATGCTTTGATATACTCTTTAAAGCCAGGGTCTATAGAAGATGTAATTAGGGAAGAAGTGGCCGCCGCTTCACTGGAAACAAAAAATAATGGAGTGATTAATAATAATACCAACCCAATTTTAATAATAGTCAGTACTGATTGTGTTTTTGCACTAAGCCGCAATCCAAGCATATTTACCCCATAAAAAATAGCGATAGCAGCTAAAGCAATGGATATATGAACGGTCTGAATATAACCGGCATCTTTTGCATTAGGAATAATAACGCTGGTAATATATTCGCTACCTACTAATGCGACTGCCGCACCAGATGCCGCATTGCTTACCAGAATAATACAGTTGATAGCAAAAGCGATAGACGGATGATAGGCATACGAAAATACTTTGTAATAACCACCCATTACCGGCAACCGGGAACCTATTTCAGCGTATGTCAATGCACCGCACAGTGCTACTAACCCACCGGCAAACCAGGCAATAAAAAAAATAAGAGGTGTGGGTGATGCCGCTGCTACATTGGCCGGAGTTCGAAAAATACCCATGCCAATAACAAGGCTCACCACAATCATCGTAAAATCAAACAATCCTAATTTATTCTTTGCTGCCATGCGTTGAAGATACTAAGAAAACATTCTAACTTAACGTAGCTTTGCCTTCTCATTTTATGAAAAAAACTATCCCCCTCATCTACTTATTACTTTGGATTACTACCTGTTTCGCCCAACCAACAGAAACAGATTCATTAAAAACATTAGATGATGTAACTGTAAGGGCTTTTGAACAAAACCGTAAAGCCAGTTCCACCACCGCCTCAATAAAAATTATTGAGTTCAATAACGGTGACCGCTACAATAAAATATCCTTAGTCAATGAGTTTAATACGGTAGCCGGTGTACGAATGGAAGAACGGTCACCGGGCAGCTACCGCATTAATATCCGTGGCAGTTCGCTTCGTTCTCCGTTTGGTGTGCGGAATGTAAAAGTGTACTGGAACGATATTCCCATTACTGATCCGGGTGGTAATACTTACTTCAATCAGTTTGCGTATAATAATTTTTCTTCCATTGAAATTTTTAAAGGTCCTGCTGGCAGCATGTATGGTGCGGGAACTGGTGGATTAATACTGGTAAACAATTTTCACCGCTGGCAACCGGGTGCAAGTCTTGAATATGTGACGGGCAGCTATAACCTTCAGAATATTTTTACCTCAGTAAGATTCGGCAATAAGGAAAATAAAAATCAATTAACCTATGCCCATAATCAAAGCGATGGCTACCGGGTACAAACAAATATGCGCAGGGATAACTTCTCCTGGCAATCACAATTAAAACTTTCCGATAAACAACAACTCACCGCTTCTGTTTTGTTTAATGACATGTATTATCAAACACCGGGAGCATTAACCCTTGCAGAGTTTACTACCAATCCAAAGAATGCCAGACCAGCCGGTGGC
>JANMFO010000181.1:0-11838 GCA_031374245.1 Chitinophagaceae bacterium
CCAAAATCGATAGTGAGTTGATAAGCCGGTTTCCGGGCTTTTGGAAAATCATTAACAGCAATGATTGTTCCTGAACGGATATCAACTTTTTCAAAATCATCCCAGGTGATGGACATGTATGTAAATTTTATGTAAACTAAAGATTTGTTGGCAAATGGAAAAGCTGAGTAGTGAACCGAACGATGAGGTGTGGGACGCAACTAAGATGCTCAGGGAAACGAAGCTGGTTACATAAGATATATCAGCATTGCCTTTCAAGAGGATAGCAGCATTATCGCTGGTTTATTAGTTAGGGTAAAAATATTTTTTTGATAGTTAATGTCAATCAATTTAACTTAAACAAAATTTTGCTGTATGACTCCTGTAAAAAAAGGTATGAATGTTTCCCGAAGAAATTTTATCCGCAATGCTGGCCTTGTTAGTGCTGGCTTTTTTATTGTTCCCCGCCATGTGCTGGGCCGGGGTTTTATAGCACCGAGTGATAAATTAAATATCGCTGGGATTGGAGTGGGTGGAAAAGGTGAGAGTGATTTGGCAGAGTTTGCAAAAAGTCCGTTTGTAAATATTGTGGCACTATGCGATGTAGATGACAGGCAGGCCGCAAAGTCACGTAAAAAATTTGAAAGGGCAACGTACTACAAAGATTTCCGGGAAATGCTGGCGAAAGAAAAAAATAATATTGATGCCTGTAGCATTTCCACCCCGGATAGCTTACATGCGGTAGCAACATTAGCTGCTATGCAATTGGGCAAACATGTGTACACTCAAAAACCATTGACGCATGATATTTATGAAGCAAGAATTTTAGCACAGGCGGAAAAGAAATATAAAGTAGTGACGCAAATGGGTAACCAGGGCGGCTCTGGTGATGGTGTTCGAAAAGCAAAAGAAATGGTGGATGCCGGAATGATTGGAACGGTGACCGAAGCGCATGCCTGGACAAACCGACCGGTATGGCCGCAAGGTATTGCTACACCAACGGGTAAGTTTGATGTGCCAGCAGAATTGGATTGGAACTTATGGTTGGGTCCAGCAAAACAAATAGATTATAATCCTGCTTACCTGCCATTCAACTGGAGAGGTTGGTGGGCATTTGGTACAGGAGCATTGGGTGATATGGCTTGCCATATTATGGATCCGATTTATAGAATACTGCCGATTGATTATCCTGACTCTGCTGAATGCAGTGTGGCTTCTGTTTGGAAAGAAATGTGGAATGATACACAGAACATTGATGCTTGTCCACCTTCGTCTATCATTCATTTAAATTATCCCCGCAAGGATGGTAAAGGAGATATAAAAGTATCCTGGCATGATGGAGGATTATTACCCGAACGTCCCGATGAATTATTACCTGGAGAAGAGTTTGGCAACTGGGACGGAGGTGTGGTATTAATTGGTACCAAAGGAAAGATGCTTATGGATTGTTATGGAGATAATCCAAGATTGCTGCCCACCAAATTGATGAAAGAAAAAACAATGCCCAAAGAAAAAATAAAACGGGTACCTGAAGGACATTACCTGCAATGGGTGAATGCTTGCCGTGCCGGTTATGGTAATGCGGAAACAAGTTCCCCGTTTTCTTTTGCAGGACCATTTACCGAAAGTATACTAATGGGCAACCTTGCTATCCGTAGCTGGATGATGAAAAATCCTAACCTGAAAGGATGGGGTGATAAATATCTGGGTCGCAAGAAACTTTTGTGGGATGCGGCCAATATGAAGATTACCAACTTTGATGAAGCAAACCAATTTGTGAAGAGAGAGTACAGAGATGGATATAGTATGGTGTTATAAGTTGTGAGTTTTGAGTGATGAGTTGCGAGACTTTTGGCTGTAAAGAATTTATTGCTTTTGTAAACTACTCGTAACTCGAAACTCACGGCTCGTAGCTAATCTAATAGTTTCACCAATTCCATTAATTCCGATTTCTTGTATCTTTCCTTATCAGTATCAAAACATTTACTGAATTCTTCCAGGAGTTGCTGAATGACCTGTTTATTTTTTAGTGGCTTGAAATAAGTACCTACCGGCGGTACAGAAATACGTTTGAAATAATTGTCAACATCCTGCTGACTGAAAACCTGGCCTGATGTCGGGTCGATGAAAAAGTCTATTTTATGGATGGGATTAGGAATACTTTCATCAGAATAGCCGGGTTTGAAATAAGCAATGATAAATTGTTTGGGTATGTTAATAGCCCGGATAGGAATGTCCAGCAGCTCAGATAGAATCAAATACAAAATGCCATTACTGATTTGGTTGCCCCTTTTTGCTTCCAGTGTTTTGTGAAGCATGAATTCATTCGGTTCTTTATAATTCGTTTCGCCACCTTTCAAACCGTAATAGCTGTAGAGAATGCTTGTGACGATATTTATTTGTTCTAAAGGGGTAAGATAATTGTTTAACTCCAGCCAGATATTGCGCCGCACTTTTTCCACTTCCTGCATTACCGGTGTGCTGGAAATATCAGGATATTGAAACTTACCTGTCAGCATTGCACCCAACATCAAATCATGATGGCCGGATACATTCCATTGACGAAAATCTTCGGTTAGGTCAGTATAGTGAAGACGATGGATTAATAATTCAATACGAACCTGTACTTCTTCATTGGGCGTAGTTTCCCAAAGATGTTCCAGGTTGGGAATAATATTTTTACCGTAGTCAACAATCTTGTTGGATACAGCACCAAATACTTCTTCATCCGGGTCATCGATTAATGTAAACAGGGCCGATATTTCTTTGTTTTGTTCCATGGTGGGGATTATAGCACAATATCAATACTGCTTGTCAAATAAAACAGTTAAACTTTTCCACAGGTGGGGAAAGGCACTGCTGAATAAGTAACGAATGAACCATCTTCATTATTATACTTAAGTTTGAACTATGAAACGGAACTACGTTTTTCTACTTATTGTTTTTGGTGCTTTACAATCAAAAGCACAGGTAAATGATTTGTTTGTGATAAAAAAGGATAGCTCAGGATTTGAACTGACGTTGAAAGGAGCCTCGCACCTGGCTTCGCTGCCGTTGAAATGTATTATGCAGGAATTTCCCAACAAAACCAGTCATACGTCTAATAATGACAGTGACCATGTGTTGTTGCCGAAACAATTACATCCTTCTTTTTATGGTTGCTTCGATTGGCATTCATCCGTGCATGGACATTGGATGTTGATTCGGTTGCTAAAACTTTTTCCCAATTTGCCGGACGCAATTGCAATAAGAATGGTGCTGAATAAAACAATTACCAAAGAAAATATTCTAAAAGAAGTAAAATACTTTTCAATGCCGCTCACGGCTTCATGGGAACGGACATACGGCTGGGCATGGATATTAAAACTGGATGAAGAATTAATAAACTGCAATGATGCAGAAGCAAAAAAATGGCAGGCTGCGATGCAGCCATTAACTCAAAAGATTATTGAGCTATGGACAAAATTTTTACCCAAACAAACTTATGCTAACAGAACAGGAGTACATCCTAACACTGCCTTTGGTTTGGTATTTGCGCTGGACTATGCCCGTGCCGCAAGGAACACAGCTTTTGAAAAAGCGATTATTGAATCATCCAAAGCTATTTTTCTAAAAGATAAGAATGTCCCGGCTTCATGGGAACCAAATGGCTCAGACTTTCTATCACCCAGTTTGGAAGAAGCTGATTTGATGCGAAGGGTATTGCCTGCAAAAGAATTTGTCAACTGGTTCAATCAATTTTTTACAACGGCCAGTTTAAAACATTTAACTGTTTTACCTGTGGTGTCTGACAGGACAGATTTGCAAATTGTACACCTGGATGGTTTAAGTTTTAGTCGTAGCTGGTGTATGAAGGGGCTAGCTGCTTCCTTACCTGCTACAGATCCCCGAAAGAAAATGTTACTGCGTTCATCTATCAATCATTTAGCTGCATCATTACCGAATGTAGTAAGCGGTGAATATGGCGGTGAACATTGGCTGGCTAGTTTTGCAGTGTATGCGTTGGTGAACTGAGGAAAGTTGCGAGTAGTGAGTTATGAGTTACGAGACGAAACCCTATACGTAAAGAGTCTTACTCGAAACTCGCAGCTCAAAACTCATAGCTTTTTTGCTACTACCATCCAATCCCACGGCTTTGGTTCTTTTAACCATTTTGGTGGCTTTAGAAATTCGGTATTCCAATCGTATTCTATCTTTTGAAAATCTTCAGCAATAAAATCTTCGTTGGCTAATAATAATTGCAGTTCTTCTTTCAGGTAATGTTTGTGTGGTACATCATCAATGTCGGCATTGCCTTGTCGTATATTATTCCATTTTCTAATTGCTTCTTTTGCATTTTTTGTTGCCGGGAAAAGGGTTCTGTCAATCTTATGTTGCTGCTGAATGATATTCGTTAACAGCCAGGATTCTAATGAAGGAATAGTAATAACGATACGGCCACCTTTTTTTACACAAGCCGATAAGGATTGAAAAAAAATGGTTCTGTCTTTTAAATCAGGTGTAAGAATGGCATTGATACAAATACCAAAATCACATTTAGGTACTTTGGTTGTTTTACCACTCAGATCAGCCCGCAGGTACGTTACATTTTTATATTGCGGATATAGTTGTTCAGCAATTTCTAAGTTCTTAGCTGAAATATCAACCGCTACCACTTTTTTAAAAGCAGGGGAGAGTACAGGCAGCCATTTGCCAATGGCACAACCAATATCAATTACTGTTTTATTCTTTGAGGAATACTTTTTAATAACAGAACGAATCAATGCTTTCTTATCATTATGCAGCACATCGAATATCTCATCGCCATAAGTAGGGGCTATTTTTTCCCAGTAGGTGCGGTTCATGAATTGTAAAAAGGTTACATAGCAAATACTAAAACTTCACTATCAGCTTGTGATTTTGGAATACGCAGTTTTCCTTCTTTCATACCTTCAAGATGAAATTGAATGGCCCCAAATATATTTTTCTCTACAATTGTTTTTGTTTTTCCAGTTGCAATAACTCCGGGTATATCAGGTACATAAGCTGAATAACCAGTTTTTGTTTTTTCATAAACCACCAGGTACTTTATCATTTCTTTGTTATTTGAGCTTGTTTAAAAATACTATTTAGTGTTCCGGGTGCTATATCGTCCGACATTTTATGAACCGCTACTGTTACTAACCCTTTCTTTGTGGGATGCTTGTATTGCTTATGGCTTCCTTTCTGCCTTGATAAATACCAGCCGTCAATTTCCAGCAATTTGATTACCTCTTTGGCTTTCATATAGCAAATTACAAAATTTTATTTGCACACTACTCTAATGTTTTAGCTTAAATGAGTCTATTAGCACTTAATTTATTTAAAAACTCTTAATTTTCAGAAAATATTTTTTATGAGTCCTGAAAGTTCAATTGTATACCCTGTGCCTTACCCTGAGGAAAACTTCTTAGATTTTTTACATTCGACTGAAAATGGTCATGTAAGTGTACTTGGCCATTGTAAAAAAGTAAATGATAATGAATTATTTTATTTACATGCAAAGAGTCATGAGGAAATTTTGTGTTTTAGATTAGACAAATTCTATCCTTATTACGACGAAACGGGGACAGTAGTTTCGACAACTATAACAACGTATGAGGTTTTTTGTAAAAAACCCCTTTCAAGAAAGTTAATGAAGGTGTTAGAAGAAGGCCAGCAAATAACAGTGAGTGGAAATATTATTTATGTTGATGAATTTAGAAAAAGAATACTTGCCCAAGAAGTTACATCTCCAAGTATAAAATTTAATGAGTAAGAAAACAAACGGTATTATTTCTTCTTCACTGCTTTTTTCACCGCTGCTTTTTTCTTTGCAGCAGCCGCTTTCTTCTTCGGTGCTGCTTTTTTCTTTCCAAAAGCATTCGGTACTTGCGCCGCTATCATTGCTTTAATATCTTCCAATGGAATAGTAGCTGCTTCGTCTGCTGTATATTTTGTACCGTCTGCTTTCAGATTGAGTTTCAAAATCTTTTTACCAAACTTCAACACTGGTCCCCATCTTGCATTCTCTACAGAGATTTTTTCATCGGGCCATCGTTGTATAAAACGGTTCGCTTCTTTTTTTACTTTGGCATCAATCAACTCATCCATGTCGGCTTGTGAAAGATTGTCAAAGTCATATCGTCTTGGCACATTAATAAACATACCATCATACTTTATATAAGGGCCAAAACGTCCTTTACCCTTGGTGATTGGTTTCTGGTCGTAAGTACCAACCGGTGCATCAGCGATTTGTTTTTGCTTTACATATTCAATGGCCCTGTCTAAATCCACCAGGGCAAGGTCAGTGCCTTTGGGAATAGAAACAAATTCATCACCCCATTTTACATAAGGGCCGAAGCGGCCAACGTTTACCGAAATATCTTTGTCTTCGTATTGACCCATTGTTCCCTGCGCACCAAACAGAATCATGGCTTCCTCGTACGTAATGGTTTCAATACTTTGTCCAGTTGGTATTTTTGCAAATCTTGGTTTCTCTTCATCATCTGCCACACCTATCTGTATCATAGCACCGTAGCGACCCATGCGGGCAAAAACCGGCTTGCCACTTTCCGGGTCAATACCCAATTCTCTTTCGCCTTTTATGCGTTCAGCATTTTCAATCGTATTGTCAACATCTTTTTTAAACGGCAGATAAAATTCATCCAACACTTTATTCCACTTCATTTTCCCTTCTGCCACTTCATCAAACTCTTCTTCAATCCTTGCAGTGAAGGTGTAATCCATAATGTCACCGAAATACTGTTTCAGAAAATCCGTTACCACCAATCCTAAATCGGAAGGGAATAGTTTTGATTTTTCTGCACCGGTATTTTCCTGTTCCATTTCCTTACTCACTTTGTCAGCCTTCAGTACCATCACACGGAAATCTCTTCTCGTTCCTTCTTTATCTCTTTTTTCTACATAACCTCTTTTAAGAATAGTAGAAATAGTTGGTGCATACGTAGAAGGACGTCCAATACCTAACTCTTCCAACTTTTTTACCAGCGATGCTTCCGTATATCTTGGTGATGGACGACTGAAACGTTCTGTTGCTTTCATTACTGTTAATGGTAATTGCTGACCAACTGCTAACGGTGGCAACATTCCTTCGTTTGCTTCTTCTTCCAATTCATCATCATCTTTATCCTCACGATATACTTTCAGGAAGCCATCGAACTTTAATACTTCACCACTTGCAGTTAATTCTTCTTTGTTGGTAGATATTTCAATCTTCGCTGTTGTTTTTTCCAATTCTGCATCTGCCATCTGGCTGGCCATTGTTCTTTTCCAAATCAATTCATACAGTCTTGCCCATTCTGCTTCTTCAATAGACGCATTGCTGGTGTATGTTGGTCGTATTGCTTCGTGAGCCTCTTGTGCACTTTCGTTTTTATTCTTAAACTTTCTGAACTGGTGATATTTTTCACCATACATATTTTTCACCGTATTGGTAATATCGCCCAATGCAGTATTACTCAGGTTCACACTATCGGTACGCATATAAGTAATGTATCCATTCTCGTACAACCGTTGTGCTATCTGCATCGTTCGTGCCACACCATAGCCTAACTTTCTCGATGCTTCCTGTTGTAACGTAGAAGTAGTAAAAGGTGGGGCAGGGGAACGTTTGCCCGGTTTTACCTGCACATCATTTACTTTATAACTGGCACCGATGCAGCTTTGTAAAAATGTTTCTGCATCTTCTGCTGTATTTTGTTTTTTGGCTTCTGCCGAAAATGTTACAGTTTTATCCGACACATCTTTGGCGGTAAACAGTGCTTCTATTTTAAAAGTGCTGACAGGAGTAAAGGCATTGATTTCTCTTTCCCTTTCTGCAATTATTCTTACAGCTACACTTTGTACACGACCTGCACTCAGGTTGTTCCGCATACTCATTTTGCGCCAGAGCACAGGACTTAGTTCAAAACCAACAATTCTATCAAGTATCCGGCGGGCCTGTTGGGCCATCACCAGGTTCATATCTAATAAGCGGGGATTTTGAACAGCAGATTGTATAGCGGTCTTGGTAATTTCATGAAAAACAATCCGTTTGGTTTTTTTTGGGTCAAGGCCCAGCACTTCGCACAGATGCCAGCTGATGGCCTCACCCTCACGGTCCTCATCCGTTGCCAGCCATACTTCACCTGATTTTTTCGCAAGAGCCTTTAAGTCGTTCACAACCTTTTGCTTGTCTTCTGGAACAATATATCGTGGTTCGAAGTTTTTCTCCAAATCAATGCCCATCCCGGCCTTTTCCAGGTCACGGATATGCCCAAAACAACTCTTTACCTGGAAATCGCTTCCCAGTATTTTTTCAATCGTTTTAGCTTTCGCAGGGCTCTCAACTATCAACAGGTTTTTCGCCATAGTCACTCCTTATTATATATACAACCGGGCAAAATAGCCTCGTTGTAACGGGTAAAATACCGCATTTCGGCGGCCGCAAGTTAGGACAAGAATAATAAAAATTTTTTTAAACCAGCTTTTTGTTCTTTGGGCATCGTCTCTTGCAAGTTTATCCTGAGTGTATCGAAGGACATTTTTTATCGTTCCGAACAGGACTCAGCACAGGGGAAAATCACTACAAACTCATGGAATTATTAAAGAAAAAAATATTTGTAGAAGGTGTCTTGAGTTAGGAGTTAGAGTTTGGTTTTGAAAAATATTGCAATTCTTTCCACCCATCTTTTGTATTCAATTCCCGAAGGATGTAGTCCATCTGCTGCAAGTAGCGATGAATTGGTGGCCGCTTCTCTTGTCCATGGAGTAATATCTATGTAATGAACATTATATCGTAAAGTAATTTCTTTATTCGCAGCATTGTAAGCATCTATCTCTGCCGCAATCTGTGCCCGGTTTCTTCCGGTTGCAAAAGGAGTCACTCCCCAATCAGGAATGGATAGCACTACTACATGGTCGGCTTTATTACCAGCAAATAGAATTGCTTTTTTTAGCAAGGCTTCAAACTCGGGTTTGTAATTATCTATGGTTCGGCCACGGTATTGGTTATTTACACCAATCAGCAGCGAAACAAAATCATAAGAATAACGTAAAGGGTCTGCAGAATTAGCAGCTACAATACCGGCTTCCAATTCATCTGTTGTCCAGCCGGTTTTAGCAATAATGCGGGCCGGATAAAAAGGGATTGCATTATTCAGCATAGAGCTAACCACCTGGTTGGGAAAATTGTCAGCAGAAGGTACACTTTCTCCAATGGTATATGAATCCCCTAAAGCGAGGTAATAATATTTGCCGGTAACAATGGGGTCAACAACTGTCATAGTGCTTCCAATATCTTTTTTGTCGCAGGAAGTACTGCTGCATGTAAAGAAAAACAATATTATGAATAGGTGCCTCATAAAAAATCAACAATTGATTTGGTCACTTTGTTGTCCCGGTATATACGGCGATGACCTAAACCTTTTGTAAATACGAATTCAATATTCGGATAGTTTTCAGATTTTACTTTCAATACGTCGCTCATTGGTGTTACTTCGTCATCTTCATCCTGGAACCAGAGCACTTTAGCTTTTATATGTTTCATCGCTCTTTTAATGGAATACCATTCACTGCTTACACCACCGGCTTTTATAATTATTTTTTCAAATTCAACTCGAACTGCCGGGTCTAATTTCAAAAATTGGAAGAAAGTATCAATGGCGGTAGTTGTTTCAGTAGCAGGAGCTATCAGTACAAGCCGGTAATCAGCTGTATGACTGATTTCTTCCAACGCAAGGCTTACTGCCAGTCCACCAAACGAATGTGCCATATACGATTGTACCGGGCCATATTTTTTATGTATCTCTTGTATGGTTCGTTTATACAAAGGGGCATTTATTTTTTTGCCGCCGCTTCTTCCATGTGCAGGAGCATCAAAAGCCAGTACTTCGTACCCTTTTTTAACCAATGGTCTTATGTAACGGTCAAAATTGGTGACGGATGATTCATAGCCATGAAGGATAAGTACTTTTCTTTCAGCCGGATGATTCCATCGCCAACCATTCACTATATGGCCATCCAGTTTGAAATGCAATTTCTCTGCCTGTTCGAATATTTTAGGAATTGGCTTTACATTCCGTCGTTGTGGCGTGCAGAAAAGCTCAAAAGCCTTTTCTGCTGCTTTCTTTTTAGAAACAGCCGAAAGCAATTTGAATTTTGTTCTGATATAGCTGATAGCTAAACGCTGGGATAACTTCATACATGGCAAAAATAGGTTGTACTTTTACACAGTAGTAAATATTACCATCACTCCGCCTTTGGCGGCGAGTCAGATTTTTAATAATAAAGAAAATAAATTGGGGGCGGACATATGGACATTGTAATCATTGGTTCAGGAAATGTGGCGGCTGTGCTGGGAAGAAAATTCAAAGCAGCGGGTCATACTATTTCACAGATATACAGCCGTAACAACGTTGCTGCCAGCGCATTGGCCTATGAGTTTGATACCGAATCCACCAACTATAAAAGCATGATTCACAAAACAGCAGATGTTTACCTCATTGCTGTTGCAGATGATGCGATTAATGATGTGGTTACGGAGCTTCGTTTACCCGGGAAAGTAGTAGCCCATACGGCAGCATCTGTTCCCAAGGAAATCCTTAAGACAGTTACCGAGCACTATGGTGTTTTTTATCCGTTACAAAGCCTGAGAAAAGAGATGACTGATTTGCCTGATATTCCTATTTTTTTTGATGGAAGTGATGATATCGCTAAAATGAAACTGGAAAGTCTTGCCCATTCTATTGCCAAAGTAAAAGTGGTACAGGCCAATGATAATGACCGGCTGAAATTGCATGTGGCAGCAGTGGTTGTCAGCAATTTTACAAACCATCTTTATACTTTGGCCGAGGACTATTGTCTCAAAGAAGGGCTTGATTTTAAACAGTTATTGCCACTTATTGAAGAAACTGCTTTACGGATAAAAAATACTTCCCCAAAACTGGCGCAAACCGGCCCGGCCATCCGTCACGATAAAGAAACAATTCAAAAGCATATTGAATTGCTGAAAAATCACCCCCAACTTAAGAATCTGTATGTATTGCTTACAGAAAGTATCCAGCAAGCAAAGTAATTAAACATTGATGGAACAGATTTGATGGATTATTATTCATAAATCAGTTTAATTCCTTTTTTCCGGTTTAATCTGTGGTCATTTCTCATTTTCCCAAACCAGTAAATGTATTTTTTGTTTTACCATTACTTTTGCACTCCGCCGGCGTTAACAACGAAGGCGAATGAAACAGAAACAAAACAGATTAGATGTACACAATCAGATTCAAATTTGAGCAATCGGGTCTTGAACCAGTTACCCTTACGAATATTGAAGACGGGCAAAGCCTGTTGGAAGTGGCCCTGAAAAATGATATTGAATTACATCATAACTGCGGCGGTGTTTGTGCCTGTAGTACCTGTCATTTGTATGTTGGGAAGGGGGAAGATTTTCTGGAAGAACTGAGCGATAGAGAAGAAGACTTTATAGACCGGGCGGTGAATCCAAGATTAAATTCAAGATTAGGCTGTCAATGCCTGTTGCATGAAGGAAGTGGTGAAGTAGAAGTAACGATACCAGACCAAACACAATTTTTAGGAGAATAAGAAGAGAAGCTGTCAGCCGTTAGCTATAAGCTTTTCGCTAAATACAACAAACAATATTATGAGTCAATTTGAACCACCAATAAACTGGGCCGACCACGAAGACATTGCATTAAAATTATATGAACGCTTTGGCGATGATTTTAATGAAGGTAAAATCTACCGTGTCCGTTTTACTGATTTGCTGGAATGGATATTACAGATTCCCGGTTTTGAAGGCAAAAGAGAACAAAGCACCGAAGGCCACCTGGAAATGATACAAAG
>JANMFO010000207.1:0-3115 GCA_031374245.1 Chitinophagaceae bacterium
AAGGATGAAAAGGAGAAAAATATTATTATGTATTGCACCGGCGGTATCCGTTGCGAAAAGGCATCAGCCTATATGTTGCACAGGGGATTTAAGAATGTCTTTCATCTTGAAGGGGGTATTATTAACTATGCACAAAAAATAAAACAGAAAGGATTAGCAAGTAAATTCATCGGAAAAAATTTTGTGTTTGACGACAGGCTGGGGGAGAGGATTACAGAGGATGTGATTGCAAAATGCCATCAATGTGGTCAACCAGCAGATACACATACCAATTGTTTGAATGATGGCTGTCATTTATTGTTTATTCAATGCAGCGACTGTGCTGCCCAATACGAAGGCTGCTGTTGCAAAGAATGTCAGGATACGATTCACTTGCCGGATGAACGAAGAAAACAGCTTCGTAAAGGAGTTGATAACGGGCAGCATATTTTCAATAAATCAAAACAAAGGTTACGACCACGGTTAAATGATAAAAAATAATTTGTTATTGAGTACTTATCCATTTAATACAAACCGGTTTGCCGATAGCAATCCTTTTTCCAGAATCAGTAAGAAGACCAGTGGTTGCATTACGGTTGAAAATTACAATTTCATCACTATTCTGATTTTCGCATAGCAAAAATTTTCCTGATGGGTCAATGCTGAAATTACGGGGAGCTTTACCCAATGTGGATTGATGCCCAATCAATGAAAGTGTACCATTATTTTTATTGACGTTATAAATAGCAATAGTATTTGCATCACCCCGGTTAGATGCATATAAAAAATTTCCATCGGCTGATACATGAATATCTGCACTACCTGCAAAACCTTTATCGCCTTCATGCATAGTGCTGATGCGTTGCATTGTTTTTAGTTTCCCCTTTTTGTATTTATATGCTACCACCGTTCCGGTAAGTTCTTCAATTGTATATGAAAATTTATTATTCGGATGAAAAATAAAAAGCCTCGGCCCTGAACCGGCTACTGATTCTGCAAAAGGTTGTTTTGCCGGAGTCAATTTACCAGTGGCTGCATCAAAAGAATAAATCATGACTTTATCTATGCCCAAGTCAGTAACAAACAACCAGCGATTGTCTGCAGAAATAATGGCACCATGTACATGCGGGCCTTTTTGTCTTTCCTGATTTTTGCCGGAACCATAGTGCTGAATGGTGGTCGCAGTACCAAGTCCCCCATCTGCATTTACAGGATACACAGATAAATTGCCACTGCTGTAATTGGATGCAAAAACCCATTTACCTGTCTTATCTACTTCCACATGGCAGGGGTGGTCGCCTCCGGATGGTTGCTTATTAATAAAAGACAGTATTCCTGTTTCTTTACTAAAAGAAAATGCTACTATTTCTCCACCTTTACCATTCTGCGGGGCATCTTCATGCACGGCGTATACATATTTCTCATCGGGAGAAACAGCTACAAATGAAGCGTTTGGTGTTTTAACATGACTTACTTCTTTTGCGATGCCGTTATTACTGTTGTATTTGTAAACATACACTCCTTCACTTTTTGGAGAATCGTAAGTGCCTACTATCATATAATGTTCCTGGGCAGTAATTGTCAAAGAAAACATAACGGACAGAATCGGAAGAAGAAAGGATTTCATGTTGGAAATTTTTGAAAAGTGAATATCCGGATTTCAACTGATTTTAACAAAACATGTCTCAACCTTGTAAGGTTCTGGCACAATCTTGTAATTAGTATATCTGTAAACAACAATTTTAATTTTAAAAACTTAAGTTATGAAAAGAATATTTACTCTATCCGCTGTCGTACTGATAGCTTCCTCAATTTTTGTTGGCTGTGTAAGAGATACTATACCTGACAACAATGAAAACTACTGGCTTTCCAAAGAAGAAGGCGAAGTAGTGTACAGCGACAGTTACTGCAATTACTTTGTGGTGGAAACGTATTACGGTTTCAACATCATCCGGGCATACGGCAGTTACAAACCTTACGAAGGAAGTATTGTGTATGGCAACTTCAGCAGTGCCGGAACGAAAGATTTTTATAACAGATCAAACGGTGTTGTTTTTACCGGTACGGTAACAGATTTCTGGCTTGATTATTATGAAGCACAGGATGCACTTGATTTCTATTGTCCATTAGCAGGCAAAGGAACTGCTACGAAAAGGGAGTTTAAGAAAGCGACCATACAGTTTAAACAAACAACAACAATAAAATAAACTGATTCTTATTCTATCACAGTCACAGCATTTTACCTTAATGGTAATTGTGCTGTGACCTTTTTTTATAGATGCTATTTCAGGTAATTATTGATTCGTTGATAAATTTCTTCATCGTTCAATTGTTCCGGATGAAAAGTTTTGCCAATCACTTTTTCGTACAGTTCAATGTATCTTTTAGAAATAGTGTTCACCCATTCATCACTCATTTCGGGAACGGTTTGTCCTTCTTTACCCATAAAATTGTTTGCAATAAGCCATTCCCTTACAAATTCCTTGCTTAGCTGTTTTTGCCGTTCCCCTTTTTGCTGCCTTTCTTCAAAACCATCGGTATAAAAATATCTTGATGAGTCGGGAGTATGGATTTCATCCATCAGGTAAATGGTATCGCCGATTTTCCCAAATTCATATTTAGTATCCACCAAAATCAAACCTTGTTTGGCAGCAATCTCTTTTCCCCTGGCAAATAAGCGAAAGGTGTAGTTAGTCAGTTTTTCCCATTCATCGGCGGTAGCCAAACCGGTTTTAATTATTTGTTCAGCCGAAATATCTTCATCATGTCCTTCGGATGCTTTGGTACTTGGCGTAATGATGGGGGTGGGGAAGAAATCATTCTCCTTCATGTCATTCGGCATGGATACTCCACACAAAGTTCTCTTACCGGAAGAATAGGTTCTCCAGGCATGTCCGGTAAGATTTCCCCTTACCACCATTTCAATCTTAAACGGTTCACACCTTTTGCCGATTGAAACATTAGGCGCTGGTACGGTTATCAGCCAATTCGGGCAAATATCCTTAGTTGCATCCAGCATATATGCAGCAATCTGGTTCAGCACTTGTCCTTTGTAGGGGATAGGACGGGGTAAAATAACGTCGAAAGCCGAAATACGGTTACTGGCAAACATTACTAAATAATTGTTGGAAATTGA
>JANMFO010000209.1:0-7798 GCA_031374245.1 Chitinophagaceae bacterium
TCATTGGATACATAAATGTCCGGGTAGTGGTCATCATTAACATCACCAACCGTGACACCTAATCCAAAACTGATCAGGCTGCCATAAATCCCGGATTCCTTACTCACATCAACATATTTGCCATCATCATTCCGATAAAGATGATCTCCACCACCTTTTAAAAAGTCTGCCACCGGCCAGTCAGATGCCCGGAGGTTTCTTTTGTTTGCATAATTCAGTGTATTGACAGGAATAAAACTGTTGTTGATGATAAAACAGTCAAGATCTCCATCCATATCATAATCAAAAAAGGCGGCATGCGTGGTATATCCACCTTCATTGGTAAGCCCATATTCTTCAGCTTTATCTGTAAAAGTGAGGTTCTTATTATTAATGAAAAGCTGGCAACGGGGTTTTTTGCCATCAATATACCCCGCATTGCAGATAAAGATATCTAACCAGCCATCATAGTTAATATCAACCATCACCACGCCGGTGCTCCAGTCCTTTTTATCTGTAAACCCTGCCTTGTCAGAAATATCGTCAAACTTCCAGTTTCCTTTATTCAGAAAAAGTTTATTACTCCCCATATTAGCGGTAAAGAATACATCCGCAAGGCCATCATTATTAATATCGCCAATGCTTACCCCGCCACCGTTATAAAAATTGCGGTAACTGAAAATATTGAAGCCGGGTCTGTTATTAATATTATTTGAAAAAACAATTCCTGTGTTTTGCTGCAGGGAATAAAGCTGCTGTGTTTTCTTTTCTGGTTTGCACCCTGAAAAAATAATTGCAGATACTATTAATGCTGTTATATGAATGCCTGATATTTTTTTCATCTGTTTTTTGACAGAACTGTTTATTCAAATATAGAATCAAAACAAAGCAGAAATATGAAAATAAAAAAAAGCCATTCGAAAATGGCTTTTTTAATTGCTAATTGATACTAACTGCTTGCTATATGAAAAAATTAATACCCTGGATTTTGTGTCAGGTTCGGGTTAATTGTCAATTGCTCGTTAGGAATAGGGAACAATAAACGTTCTGGGCCGCTAATGCCAGGTTTAAGTGCACGGGCATTAAGAAACGTTCCAAAACGTATCATATCGTTTCTTCTCCAATTTTCCCAATATAATTCAAACCCTCTTTCTTTATAAATCGTAGCGAGGTCTACTGTTCCTAAAGCTGTCAAACCTCTTGAAGGATGTGTGCGGATATTATTTACAATTGCAGCTGCTGTAGCTCCGTAACCACCGGGACCTGCAGTAGGTGTACCACCACGGAGTATAGCTTCAGCTTTCATCAATAAAATATCTGCCAAACGGAAAATAACCATATCATTATTAGCCGGGAACTGGAATGCCCTGTCCTGTACATACTTAGCTACGCGGATACCGGTTACCTCAAGGTTGTTTCCTGTTTCTTTTAAAGCAACTGCTTTTGTAAATGAAAGCAAATTTCCTTTTCTGTCCAGCAGGTTAGCACCTGCCCCATTTTTTTGCTGACCAAACAACAAACCTACTCTAAAACCAGTAATATTGGTAAGGCCGGGATACCAACCGAAATCGGAAGGGCCTGTACTTCCACCACCTCTTCTTCTATCGTTAGCATCAAACGCATCATAAAAATCGCCGAGAGTGCAAAATCCATTCCAGCCACTTGGATCCTGATTATAATGTGTGCCGCAATGGTAATGGAACATTACACCATTACCTCCGGTACCAAGTGCATTATCATTTTGTAAAGAATACACAATCTCTTTTCCAATCACATCATTATTCGGTGCAAAATTGTCGAAGAAATTGGCAGGAAATCCACCCGGATAAGCGGGAAAAGAAGCCAATATCTGGTCTGCCATTGAAATAACCAGGTTCATATCAGTAGCTGAAAATGTAGGAGTAGCACGGTTTGCATAAACACCTTTGTTCAGATACAGCTTCATCAATAAAGCCCTTGCAGCATTTTGAGATGCTTTGCCTATTCCATTACCTGCAGATAATGCAGGAATGGCTGCATTTAATTCGCTGATAAGAAAATCAGCACAATCAGTTCCTTTTTTAACGTCGGGAGCTGTTTTTGTCAGGTCTCCTAATGAGGTAGATCTGAAAGGCACCTGGTCCCAACCATCCAGAACACACCACATATTTAAAGCTCTTAAAAATCTTGCTTCAGCTGCCTGTTGAGGAGTTGGACTATTATCCAAAACTATTGTAGCAGCAAATTGAGCCTGCGCCAATTCACGGTATGTAGGAGTCAGAAACCCATGTTCGGAATTCCATTTATGGCTATGGTAAACCCTCCAAACGCCATTGTCATCCCAGTCACCACCTCTTGTAGGGCCCACCGCCTCGTCAGATGTTTGCTCACAAGCTGCCCACCAACGGGCCTGATCCTGAAATGGGCTATTTAAAGATCTATAAGCGTTTTTAAGCAGCGCAGCCGCATTTCCACCTGTGCCGCCACCAGATCCACCCTGCGTAGTTTCACTGTTGAATGTTTCCTCGAGTTTGGTACAAGAGCCGAGAAAAACAACAACAGAAAGCGCAATCATTAATTTGCTGTATTTCATTTTCATATTGAACATGTTTTTATTTTTTTATAATGAGAAATTTACACTTAACTGGAACCTTCTTGAACTTGGGAATGGAATGTATTCAATTCCGGTTGAAGGAATACCGCCGATACTCTTATCAACATTCACCTCAGGATCAAAGCCTGTATAATCAGTTATTACAAATAAATTCTGAGCTGTTATGCCTACGTTTAAATTCTTAATAAAATGAGAGATGTTCCCGAATGAATAACCGATTCTTGCATTCTGACATTTTACAAAATTTCCTTTTTCAAGAAACCTGGTTGAAGAAGTAATGGCATTAGACAAATCTTCTTTTATACCACTGTTGATAAAAGATGCGGCAACATTCCTCGTTCCAAGGTTTGTAATGGGAAGTACGTTCATAGCCGTTTCATTATAAAGATAGTGACCAAAAGCTCCATTTAAGTTCATAGCAAACGAGAACTTCTTGAAGGTTACTTCTGTGCTAATCCCCAATAATAAATTTGGATTGGGACTTTCACCATAGTAAGATACATCTCCATCTTCTTTGTAAATACCCTGGCCGGTTGTTTTATCAATACCCTGGAATTCTCTCAGGTAAAATACATTCAGCGGATAGCCGGATGCCAATTTTTGAACAAATGCTCCGGAACTTCCCTGACCACTAAGACCACCTGTGTTATAAGTACCATTCAGGCCTTCGAGTCTGTTTTTAAGCCATGTTGCATTTACACCAAAATCCCATGTAAGATTAGTTTGCTTTATGATATTAGTATTAACAGACAATTCAACACCCTTATTGTTAATGGTGGCTGGCAGGTTTTTCCATTGTTTTGCAGAAGAAGCACCGGGTTGAGGGAAATCAAGCTCAAACAATACATCTTCAGTTTCTTTATTGAAATAATCTGCAGTTACATTAATTCTTCCATTCCATACACTAAAGTCGATTCCCCCGTTGAGTGTGATTGATTTTTCCCATTTCAAATCGGGATTACCCACATTCTGCTGACTGAGTGAACCCGGACCAGATACTCCAAATCTTGTTTGTGCAGATCCGGAAGGAAATTCCTGGTTACCTGTTTGACCATAGCCGAACCTTAGTTTCACATTTTTAACTGCCTTCACATCTTGCATAAAGTTTTCACTACTTACATTCCAGGCAGCACCAAGGGATGGGAAAACAGCGTATTTGTTGTTAGCACCAAATTTGGTTGATCCATCCCTTCTTACAGTTGCAGTAATCAAATATTTACCCATTAAATTAACATTAGCCCTGGCGAACATAGATTGCAGTTCATTTACAGGAGCCTCATAGTGCCAGATATTGCGGCTGGCATTTGTGGTATATCCAAACATATTATAATAAGGGATACCTACATCGGCAAAGTCCTGACCTGAAAGACCTGAGTTAGAATATTCAAAGTTGATATACTCATAACCAACAACAGCATTAAGATTGAAATTCTTATTAATCTGCTTATTATAGCTTAAAGTATGGGTAAATTGTTCAACCAGTAATTTTGATTCTGAAGCACTTGCCCAACCTCTGTTTTTAATATCATTAAGATTAAGAAGTTGACGACCTATCTGTGCAGTACGGCGGCCATCACTTTGATTACGGCCATACTGGAACTTATATTCCAAATCTGGTGTAAATTTATAATATGGTGCAAGATAACCCCAATACTGTGTCATATTTACATTATCATCATACATCTGTAACATCCACAAAGGATTTATAGATGAAGCACCGAACTGAGGTTCTATCCAGTAGGTACCGTCATTCTTTTTAAAAGGATGTGTTGGGTTCCATTGTAATGCCTGTCCTATCAAACTTCCCTGGAAACCGGCATTGTTAGTAACCGGCACAACTTCTTCACCTAACTGGGCTGTATTAATATTTACATCTAATCCCAGTTTCTTGCTATCCAGAAATTTAAAATTTCCGGTATAACCTACTGTATATTTTTTCAATTGAGATTCATCAATAATCCCTTTTTCGTTCAGAAAGCTTATGGATAACCGTTGACGTGCAGTTTCGGTACCACCGCTTACGGATACGTTCATATTTTGAGTAGTACCTGTACGAAGAATTTCATCCATTGCATTTACATTACCGCCATAATCACCATTGGCTAAACCATATTTTGTTAATGCTGCACGATATCCGGGTGCATCCAGTATTTCAAGCTGTTTTGCGATTTTAGATTGGCCAATTGAATAACCCACTTCTACTACAGGTGTACCCGCTTTACCTTTTTTAGTAGTGATCAGGATTACACCATTGGAACCCCGTGAACCATAAATAGCAGCTGCAGATGCATCTTTTAATACATCCATGCTTTCGATATCATTGGGATTAATATAATTTAAAGGGTTTGATCCGGGAGCATCTCCTAAACCAGGAGCTCCAAGACCAGGACGGCCAGAACCACCTTCAAGAGGTACACCATCAACCACTATCAATGGTGTGTTCCCGGAACGAACAGAACCTGCACCGCGGATACGGATAGTAGAACCTCCTCCAGGCGAACCATTATTGGAAGTAATTTGTAATCCAGCAACTTTTCCCTGGATCAACTGATCAGGCGAAGTAACTACCCCTTTGTTAAAGTCTTTTGCTTTAACTGAAGAAATAGCACCAGTAAGATCCTTTTTCTTGGAACTGCCATAACCCGTTACCACTACTTCGTTCAGGCTGGAACCGAATGATGGCACAAAGGAAACGTCTACAGAGGTTTTGCCCTCTATAGAAACTTCCTGACGATCATAACCAATGGAGGTAATAATAATACTGTTAACACCAGCGCCAACTTTGATACTGAAAGTACCTTCGGCATTAGTGGTTGTTCCTGATTTGGAACCTTTCGGCTGAACAGATGCACCAACTACAGGCGAACCATCTTTTGAATCGAATACTTTGCCGGTTACAGTTTTGTCCTGTGCAGAAGCAGACTGCACGACAAAAACCAATGCAAAGATCAAAAACGCAGAGAGCAGTTTTTTCAAATACATAAGCAATCGTTTTTAGAAGTTTAAATCGTCGTTTATTATTACTATCAAATAAATACTCCGTAACCGGTAGTATTTACGTAAATACTTAAATTCATTATAACAAGGACAAGGCTTGAAACACCTCTGTTATATTTAAAATATAGTCCTTCCTTATTTATGGCATTTGCCAGAGGGTTTTTAATACCCCTAAAGACTTAAAAGCCAAAAAGTAAAATAACATGTTAAATTTATATTTTTTATTGTGTACTGGTTACACTTGTTGAGGTTTTTTAAGCCTAAAAAAGACCGCAAACATTTGCGGAAATGTTTTCGGTGGAAAAAAAGAGTGTAATTTGTAGCCAGGATTGCCCGCTTATGGCCCAAACTCCAACTTTAAAGAAAATCTCTGCTCAGCTCAATTTGAGTATTTCTACTATTTCAAGGGCATTGAAAAACCATCCCGACATTTCTGAAAACACCAAACGAAAAGTGAGGGAGCTTGCCGCTTTAATGGAATATGAGCCAAATGCCTATGCAGTAAACCTTAAAACCAATAAAAGCAAAGTCTTTGGAGTAGTCGTGTCCGCCATTTCCAATTTATTTTATGATTCATTTATTGCGGCAGTAGAAGAGGTTGCCCGAAAGAATGGGTACTCACTCATGGTACTTCAATCCGGCGATGAACCAACACAGGAAATTGAAAACCTGAAAATCTGTAAACACAACCGGGTTGATGGTATTTTTATTTCCGTTTGTCCAGACAGTCATGCTGGTGAAATATTTCTAAAATATAAAGAGGCAGGTCTGCCTGTTATTTTATTTGACAAAATACCTGACTCCGTTTTTTTTGATACTGTATGTATGGCTGATGAAGAAGCAGCATCGATTGCTGCAGCAACAATTATTAAATACAAAAAGAAAAATATACTTGCACTATTTGGAAACCCCGACCATTCAATTACTAAAAAAAGGGAATGTGCTTTTTTAAAAGGGTTCGATAAAAATAAAAAAAGTATTAAAATAGAAACCCGGTTTTGCCTCAGCAGTGCTGAGGCCAACGCCGTAGTTGAAAAAGCCATCAAAAAAACTCCTCGCCCTGATACTATTTTTTGCATGAGTGATGAAGCATTGATTGGAACTATGAAATGCCTCAACAAGTCCGGATTATCTATTCCAAAAGATATTTCTGTATTAGCAATCAGCAATGGCCTCATTCCCGGCTTGTTTAATCCCGAGATAACTTATATTGAAACCAATGGTTATAAGCTTGGGAAGCTGGCAATTGAGCGGATGCTGGAAAATATGATAAGCATTACTCCGGTAAAATCGATTATTCTTCCTTGCCGGTTAGTAGAAGGCGGTTCTATGTAATAAAAAACAATATCCGCAGAGATAATAAATCAAGTAATAATAGCTTAATGCCTGACTGCTTTTCGTTTGTGGTGCTTTTTTAAACCATATAATTTACCGGGACGATGCGACAGGTTGGTTTCCATTTCATTCAAATCAAGCAGCCAATCCTTCACTGTTATTTTTTTCCTGAAATTCCTTCGATCAAGTTTTACACCAAGGATGGCTTCGTACACTTCCTGTAATTCCCTCAATGAAAATTTATCCTGCAACAAATTAAATACCAGCGGTGCCTCCATTACCTGGGTTCTTAATCTTTCCAGGCAAGTAGTTAGTATTTGCTGATGGTCAAAAGCCAGTTTCTTAATTTCATTCACACTGCGCCAATGCAGTTCATTATTATTAAGCTTCATCTTCTGATGCCTGATATCAACCAACGAATAATAAGCAGTAGTAATTACCCTTCCTGAAGGGTGGCGACCAAGGCTTCCAAAAGTGTAAACCTGTTCCAGGTACACATCATCCATACCAGTTCTTTCTTTGAGAATTCGATAAGAAGCTGATTCAAGATCTTCATCCGTTTTAATCAAATCACCAAGAAGGGAATGCAGGCCGGAAAACTCTTCGAGGTCAGATTTAATCAATAGCACTTTCAATTCCTTCTCATCATATCCAAAAATTACACAGTCTACGGATATGGCAATATTGAAATAATCAAGGTGGTTAATTTTTTCAATTTCCGCAGTCTTTAATTGCAATTTATTTTCCATGTAAACTCGCTGGTGGTTATGGCTTTACTTCCCGAAGATACAAGCATGTATTAATAACAAATTATATTAACAATATAATTTTCAAACCATCTTCATTTTAAAATCAGGCATTAACTTTACCGGGTAACAAAACTCGCTATGTATT
>JANMFO010000229.1:0-2869 GCA_031374245.1 Chitinophagaceae bacterium
GCTTCGTCCTGCGCAAAAGTGATGCCTCCCTGTTCTTTAATGGCTTTTAAACCCAGCGTGCCGTCGGATGCGGTGCCGGATAATACAACACCTATGGCATGTTCCTGGTGCACTTCTGCCAGCGATGCAAAGAAAAGGTCAATAGGCAGGTTGCGTTCTGTTTTACTTTTTGCAGGCCGGGGGGCAAGCATTAAAATACCATCGGTAGCCACCATCATTTTATTGCTGGGGATAATATAAATATGATCGGGGTGTACTTTTATATCATCTGTTATTTCCAATACCGGAATACGGGTAACTTTTTGCAGTATTTCGGGTAACAGGCTTTCGTGGCTGGGGTCAAGATGCTGTACCAGTACATAGGCCATGCCCGAATCTTCGGGGATGGCTTTTAATAATTTTTTAAAAGCATTAAGTCCGCCTGCTGAAGCACCAATACCTACTACCGGAAACAGGTTTGATGATTTAATGAGTGGTTTATCTATAACAGCGTTACCTTCTTTTATTTTTATTTTTTTTGTTGCCATGGTTATGCGGGAAAGAGAGATGCATAAAGTTAATTTTGTTTTCCCGTAATACAGAAGTTTTATAACATTGAGAAATTGAGTAGCTTAATTTCTAATCCTCAAAAAGATATCCAGTTTGAAATTGTTTCTTATAGGAGGGAAACTGGGGAAAAAAATCCACAAAATATTTTGAAACATTCTACTAACTCATGCTTATATAAAAAAATTTCTACTAAATTTCCCTAACTCCACCGACCTTATTCTCCACCGGCGTTACGGTATATCCTTCCTTACGCAATAAATTAATTAACCCTTTATCGCCAGGTAAGTGGCCTGCTCCTACTGCAATTACCAGTGCTTTGTCTTTTAATAATGCTTTTAGCTTGGCTACCCAATTACGGTTGCGGTTGTTGAGTAATACATCTTCATACTGCATCATGCCCTGATCGGTTTTGCTAACCATATCGCCCAGTTTTTCTAAGTCCTGGTCTTTGTAGGCTTTCATCATTTCTTTAAATTCTTTGTCGCCGTCCAATTCTTTACCATCAGATGAAATGCTTTTAAATAATTCCTGTGCCTGCACTTTGTACGGTATGCTGTCAAAAATGCTCATCTGGTAAGCCATTGTTTCCAGCCCGTCAATCCGTTTTCCCTTTTTCTTAGCTTCTTCCATTATCAATTGTTCCATGGCCACCTGTGCAGCACAGGCATTACTTGCTTCCATTAATAAAGAAGAGGCCACTAATGGTTTATAGGTTTCCAGTACAGAGAAAGGCAGCATGGTTACTTTTTCTTCAAAATATTTTTTAGCCAGTTTATATTCTTCGGGTGTCAGCAGGTCGGCCAGCGTAGTATCATTATTCATTTTCATCTTCATCATGGCACCAATCATTTCAAACAGGTTGTCCATGTCAAGTTCCAGGTACACCTTATCCGCATTTTCAATAGCCTTCACTAAGTTGTTACTGAGAAAAGCATCTTCCTTGCATATCATGTGTACGGTGCCAAACAGGTACGATGGTTTGGCAATACCATTGCCACTTATTTTCCAGAGCAGCGTATTGTTTTCTTTACTGCTTTGGGCAAATGTGCTCAGGGCAACAAGGCTCACTATTAATCCTGTACTCAATTTCTTCATCGGGATAATTTTTAAGCAAATTAATCAAAAGACGCTGCACTGTTCCATACAGATGCAGCAACGGTAAATTTTACCAGGAAAACTTCAACAAAGACCTGACCAAAGAAAGAGAGTGCCTTTGTGGCAGTTTTAAATGCTGGTTAGCCACAGATTTACACGGATTAACACAGATTAAATACAGGGGAAATCAATAAAACACTTCGTTCCAATACCGGGAAAACTTTGTTCCCCATTTTACAGCTAACTCTTCGGGAGAAATCGACAGATCCAACTCCTGTTTTACTGCCAGAACAGGGAGATTGACACCTGCACCTAATGCAGCAGCTATTGTTCCCTGCACACGGGGATTGATTTCGAGAATTAAAAACTGACCGGCTTCTGATTTTTTTACCTGTATACCAATATTGCCATGCAGCTTCAATTCTTTTATGATTTGAGTGCAATAGGTAATGATGCTGTCTTCTTTTACAAATTCACCTTCCACACTGATGCCATTAATCATTCTTTTTCTTAACCGGGGTACAATCAATACTGATTGGCCGTGATTAGTTAAACAATCAACGGAATATTCTTCACCGGGTAAATATTCACTGACTAATAATTCAGGAAATGGGCCCGATGAAAGAATCCGGACTGCATCATTTAAATTGATATAAGTAGAATTGGGTTTGTAGTTAAATAATAGATCCAGTTCGTTGATTTGGTTGGTTACAATTCTAAAACCACGGCTTCCATTTGATACGGATGGTTTGAAACAAACCTGCTTGGAAGGATAGCCGAGTTCTTCAACAGCGTTTTTAAATTGATTAATTGTTTCGACCACTCTAAACGCTGGTACTGCTATACCTCTCCATTGTAAAAATTGATAGAGGCTGCTTTTGTTATTAGCCACTTCTAATGAAGATGAAGGTGATACCAGCAACTTTGCTCCTGCCAGTTCAAATTCATTGCTGCGTTGTGCTAAAGGAATTAATTCTTTTGTCACCAGCGGAAGCACGGCATGTATATTTTTTCTTCTGCATAAGGAAAGAATAGTATCAACATAATTGGAGTCGTTGGCAAAAGGAATTGTTTCAAAATCGTTATTCAGATATTTTCCTATTGCTTCGGGGTTTGCATCTGCTACTGTTATATTGAATGAGGGATTTTGTTTCAGGCAATGCAATATGCCTGCTGCACAGGGTGCACCGCCGCCGGTCATTAATATATTAATAGTCGATTGGGG
>JANMFO010000285.1:0-3372 GCA_031374245.1 Chitinophagaceae bacterium
AGGATGAAGTGATAAAATTTGATTTTTTTCGGGTACCTGTAACAACTATTTCCAGCGAAGCGATGTACGAACCATCTTTTTTATTGGTGATAAGATAAACGACTTGTGAAGTGCTGCTGTCTGTCTTTTTCTTTTCTTCTAATATTATCAGCAAGTCGAAGCTGTTGTTAGTTGTAATTTTTCCTGCCAGGTAATAATTCCTGTTTTTTAGCCGGTTATTAGCAGTAGTTGGTAAAAGATGCGGAAACCAGTTTTTTACAGCAGTTGTATCTAACAGGCTTAATTGCCATTGGTTGTTGTTGATAGAGATGCTATCTGATATAAAAACTTCGCTGGTAGAATTAAGCAGGTAGGTATAGCTGACGGTATCCTCTTGTGCGGTTGCAGTCAGCGATGAAAAAAATAAACAAAAAGAAACCAGCCATCTCATGTTTGTAAAGTTAATAATCGAAATAACAAGAACAATACCACAAAAGTGGTAATTCAATTACAGTTTCAGCAGTGAATCAAGTTTATGATGATATAATGGGAATGTGGTAAGATTATTATGCTCGCCTTTCTCCAGCGTAATTAATTCTGTTCCAGATTTTTTTGCCACCAATCTTTTTGCTTGCTGGTAAGGAATCACCCCATCATTTGTTCCATGAAAGATAGCTATAGGGGCATTAATATATTCAAAATGCTGGCAAGTAGGCATTGCATACTTTGTCATCGGCATTACCGGGTATATAAAAAAATAATGACTGGCTAATGCATCCATACTGTAGTAAGGTGTTTCCAGTATCAGCCTTTTGCAATCTCTTACTGAAGCTAATTGTGCAGCTATACCGGTGCCGAGAGATTTACCATAAATAACAATATGTTCGGCAGATACACGGCTGATAGCCATTTTGTAAAATAGCAGCGCATCATCATATAATACCTGTTCGGTTCTTTTACCTGTTGATTTACCATAGCCCGGATAATCCATCATCCATACTTCGTAACCATTGCGGGTAAAGTTGGCAGCATTGGGTGCATAGCGGTTAATGTTTTTTCTGTTACCATGAAAATAAAGTACTATGCCTTTGCGAACAGAATCCGGAACGGTGAATTGAACAATGCTCAGATTTTTATCATCCGATACAGGAAGGTCAATTTGCCGGAATGGAATGTCAAACTTATATTGATAATCAGCAGGTAATTTTTCAGGGTGGAATATGAATTTTTCCTGGGAAATGAATAAGCCAATACCAATAATGACGTAGGAGAGAACGGCTATTTTAAACCACTTCCAGAATTTCTTTAATCTTATCTTATTCATGGGCTGCAAAGATAGGGTTCTGAAGCCCCTCTCTTTCTGAAAGGGGTTTGGGGAGAGGCCAAAAAAGGACATGAAAGTCATGTCCTGAGTCATAGGGGTAATTATTTTACTATATGATAATTAGTAGCGATTGAAATAATTTTTAATCCTGTACAAGGCGTTGTTACTTATTTCCTCAATCATGCACCTCATTATTTCATTTTCAGATGGAGCAAACTCCTGCCTGCGGTTAACGAGTTGCTTATCTGTTTCACTTAAAGCCCTTGCATCACCAGTGTAAGTGGCAAACTCGGTACTCCAGTTATGGTTGCTATTTACATTATCACTCCATAAAAAACGGCCATCATTATCCCTGACATCTATTTGCAATAGCGCATCAGAGTTCATTGTTCTCCGGGTAGTAATAATATCAGCATACACTTTTGCATATTCCTTTACTACAGAGTCAGGTTTGTAAACTGTTTCTTTTATTACAATTTCTTTTGACACTCTCCTGGTGCTGCGGCTATCATAATAGCGACCAATATTAGCTGTGGCCAAACGCATATCAACTACCTGGTCGGTTCTTATATTCTGACTGCGGGCATCCCATGCGGAATAGTATTTTACAAACTCATTGCCAGAATTATATTGAAGATTGCGGATAAGCTGGTCATCAAGATTATTACCACCAATAGCGTAGGAACTGTAAACATAACCACCGTGTTGTTGCATAGGTAATATTATAACATTGGTTACAGCATAGTCATATGCTTCATTCATTTTTTGTATCGCATCACGGTCACCGGGTTGAAATCTTAATGTAGCCTGGAATTCACGGTATGCATTTCGATAGCTTTGTTTATCATACCGCTGCATAAAAGCTATACCCCTGTCATAACGAATAGCAGCCGCTTTTTCACTGTAAGTAACCAGGTAAGATGAATAGTCAAATGGCTTCACTATATCAAGTACTGCAGGAACTCTGTAAATAGCCTCATACATTTTTTGAAGTGCTGCATATTCAAAATACATGTACTCCCATTTCAATTCATTAGTACTTGCTGAATGATTGCGGATACTGCTTTCATGATCGTTAACAGCATAACTGTAAGAATTACGGATGATGTTTAATAGTTTGGCATCATCGGGATCTTTCTGCAATTTTTTTGCAGCTAACTCAACGGCCTCGTCGTAGTTACCTTTTTCGTAAAGTTTACTGGCTGTTTTGCAGGAAAATAAAATCGTACTTAGGCCTGCAACAAAAATAAAAGTGTAGAGTTTTTGTTTCATAAGCACCTCCTTTTTCTTTCAGATGTTCAAATAGCAGTCCATACACAGCGCAGGAGTGGCAATTAGAAAATCATTAACAATTAGAGGGCAATAAGGCTAATATTTAAGGATGTCCCGGATGAAATTATGATACTCATCAAAGGAAGGAAGGTTGTTGTGCCTGCCGCCATGAATGCGGATTAGGGTAATTATACGAGGATTTATTTTCTGCAAAGCCTCGCTATGCCGTATGGGAATCAGCTTGTCCTTAGTGCCATGAATAATATAGGTATGACATTTTACCTTGGGTATCCAAAGGTCGGTACGCAGATGAAAACGCAATACCACCCGGATGGGCAGGATGGGAAGAAAACGTTCAATAACTCTTAAAAAATTAAAATATGGGGCATCAAGAATAAGATAGCGGGGATTATTATCGCAGGCCAGTTTGGTGGCAAAACCACTACCCATACTTCTGCCATAAACTATCAGATGGTCTTCGCCGTACTTGTCTTTTAATTTTTCATAAATAAATTGCATATCACTCAGCATATCTTTTTCACTGCGTTTACCGGTGCTTTTTCCAAAGCCCCGATAATCTAACAGAACCACATCATAATCGAAACGATAAAAATCTTTTGCATACCTGGCCCAGCCCTTTATGCTTCGTGTGTTGCCATGAAAATATAGGATCAGGCCTTTTGGTTTTTCCCGGTGAAAGTGGAGACCATTGATGCGAACGCCGGGTTCTATGTCAAAAAAATATTCTTTAAAAGGAACATCATATTTAAACTGGAAATCCTGTTTTAATTTCTCTG
>JANMFO010000313.1:0-1947 GCA_031374245.1 Chitinophagaceae bacterium
TTCTGAAAAATAGTTAGCCGTTCCGCAATTTGCGGAACGGCTTTTTTTATGCAGGTACTTGGATTTTTACAAGTAAATTAGCGGGGTCATGTCAACTACCGTTATAACAAATATCAAATTGCTTGTCAATACCCGAGAAGAAAATCAATTGCTTCGGGGCAAAGAGTTGGCACAATTACCGTGCATTGAAAATGCTTATTTAATTATTGAAAACGGTATTATTGCAGAGTATGGGAAAATGGATGCACTGTCGTGGATAGATGAAAGTGACGATACTTTAATTGACGCAACAGGACAATTCATCCTTCCTTGCTGGTGTGATAGCCATACTCATTTAATTTTTGCTGCCAGCCGTGAAGAAGAATTTGTAGATAAGATAAATGGAATGAGTTATGCAGAAATTGCAGCGAAAGGTGGTGGTATAATAAACTCAGCCAAAAAAATTGCAGCATCAAGCGAAGGGGAATTACTGCGGTCAGCACAAAACCGTTTGCAGGAAGTAATTCAATTGGGTACTGGTGCCATTGAAATAAAAAGTGGCTATGGCTTATCTGTAGAAGGAGAATTGAAAATGCTGCGGGTTATTAAGAAGCTAAAGGAAATTTCTCCCATTCCTATTAAGGCAACTTTTCTTGCTGCACATACTTATCCAATGGAGTATAAAGAAAATCACCAGGGCTATATTGACCTTATCATTAATGAAATGCTGCCGGTGATTGCAAAAGAGGAACTGGCGGATTATATTGATGTCTTTTGTGAAACCGGTTTCTTTTCTCTAGAAGAAACGGAAATGATTTGTAAAGCAGGAATGGCTTATAGATTAAAACCAAAGATTCATGCGAACCAGTTAAACTTATCCGGGGGTACACAAGTGGGGGTGAAGCTGGGTGCAATAAGTGTTGACCACCTGGAAACAATGGATGATGCTGCCATTAAAACATTGGCAGATTCCAACACCATCGGAACTCTATTACCAACGGCTGCTTTTTTTCTTCGGATGCCTTTTCAACCTGCCCGAAAATTAATAGATGCCGGTTGTGCCATTGCACTGGCTACTGATTTTAATCCCGGTTCATCACCATCCGGCAATATGAATTTGGTGGTAGCTATGAGTTGCATACAAATGAAGATGCTGCCGGAAGAAGCTATCAATGCAGCAACTATCAATGGGGCTTATGCTATGGAACTGCAAGATGAACTGGGAAGTATTACGGTTGGCAAAAAAGCAAATCTCATTTTTACCAAAGCCATTCCGTCATTGGCCTACCTTCCGTATGCTTTTGGCAGCAACCTGATTGATAAGGTAATGATTGCCGGAGAATGGATTTAATTAATACTTTAATATCCCCGTAACATAATAACGGCATACATATTGTAATTTCGGAGCGATGCCGATATTTAAACTCCGGAAAAATAAACCTGATTTTTTTCAACAACTCATTGCCCGCAATGAAATTTTGCCTGCACATAGCCGTCAGAACGGATTAGCATTCCTGGTTAGCTTTTTTTCTGAAATACGTCCCGGCCCGGGCAAATCAAGAAAGGATGCAGAAAAAAATCTTATAAAAGTTACCGGTGAATTGCGGCAGCACAAAGTGGTATTGGCCAATATGCAACATGCTTTGCTATCACAATTACTGAATAGCAATCTAACCAATGCCATTACAGAAAGTGGCATTCCGCTGGCAAGGGGTTTCTGGCAGGAGTTAGCCAACAGGCTTAAGCATAAAATATTACCTGCCTTACAGGATGAAAATGATTTTCTCTATGTCATCAACAATGTCTTCTTTCGGAAAAGTGATTATGAATGGGTAGAAGCCATTTCCCGGCAAACATGGATAGATTTTTTTGAAGCCATCGGTTTTAGTTTCAGCCCCCGGCATAATAATTTAAAAAAGGAATTATTGCAATCGCTGAAAATTCTTTCTTTCCAGGTGGCGCAATTGG
>JANMFO010000328.1:0-12245 GCA_031374245.1 Chitinophagaceae bacterium
AAGGGGTTTCAATGGCTGAAAGCAAAGAACCTACAAAAAGGTGACCGGCTTTTTATTTATCTCGCCGGACATGGTGATGCAATTGATGAAGACCAGTTTTTCTTTTTAAGTTATGATTGTAACCCTTTGGGCGATAAAAACAATTACCTCGTAGCAGGAACGATACAATTATATAACCTGAAGAAAAAAATAGCGGCTGAAACAACCAAAGGTGTAGAAGTCTTTTTCATTATGGATGCCTGCCGTTCCAATGAACTGCCGGGTGGTACAGCGGGTCAGAATTTTTTGAATACCGCCATCTCTGAAAAAAGAGTTGGTGAAACGATTATGCTGGCCACTGCTGCCGGACAAGAGTCATTGGAAGATGCATCTATAGGTAATGGTCATGGTTTGTTTACCTATTACCTCGTTGACGGGCTTACCGGTTTAGCAGAAAATGCACAGACCCCTGATAATAAAATAACCTACCAGGAAATACAGAGCTATGTAAATAAAAATGTACCCTCTGTTGCACAGCAGCAATTTAAACGTAAGCAGGATCCTTTTTTTTGTTGCAATGAAAACACAGAAAAAGTAATCAGTACGGTTGACACGGCTTATCTCAGCAAATGGCTAAAAACAAAAAAGCAGCAGAACAGAGGGCCGGGCAATTCTTTTACTGGGAATAACAACCGTACCTATCGTTACGTAGAAGTAGACACTACCCTTCTTCAAACCTATGAACTGTTTAATAAAGCTATTGCGGATAATAATCTTACCGGCAAATCTTCTGCCGAGTATTATTATGAAACAATGAATACAAAATATGCAGGTAACCCTTATACGATGGATGCCAAGTCAACCTTAGCCGTTGAATTTATCAACCTGGCACAGGATAAAGTGAACAAGTACCTCGGTTGCCAGGCCGACCAATCTTCTAAACAAAAACAGGAGTTCTATGAATCAGGTCTGCGATTAGAAAGAGCCATAAAAATTATAGGGGAAGATGATGCCGATTATGCCAGAGCGTTGATGGGGAGAATGCATTTATTGAAAGCCAGTGGTGATTTTGGAAAAAATGGTAAAAACGGTGACATCTCCGTTGCCTTCAAAAATGCTTATGCAGCCCTTGCTATTGATCCGAACGGAGCTTATATCCAAAACAAACTGGCCTTGCTGCATTTTGAAAATAATAAAAAAGATAGTGCCATATATTATGCCAATAAAGCAACAAAGACGGCACCGAATTGGGCATGTGCACTAACTACGCTGGCGTTGATACAAAAAGCAGTTGGCCAAAATAATCCGGATAAAACAAATAAAATAACTGGCAAGAAGCCAATAAAGAAAAATAGTTTTGGTGTGGTAGCCGGAAGTGGTGTGAGCCAGTTGAACCCAACTTATACAGATGCCGGTAATACCAATATTGTTGGTGTTAATCCAAAAGATATTATCAAACTTGATTTGGGTATCATTTACCAGGTAGGCCTGAGCAAAAATTTTTCAATACGGCCATCAACACTTGTGACAATGGAAGGTGGTGAGTTAGTATACGAAAGAAGAGCCGTTACGGGTGGTCAAATAATTTTAGACCCGGTAAAATTGAAGAACACATCCGTTACTGTTGCCCTTCCTATGCTGATACGGCTTTCAGACAAGAACATTGCTCCATTTATTTCACTGGGTCCATCATTTAGTTATATAGTAAGCCAGGATGCAGCCGCTGCAACAAGAATACCTATTAAAAAATCTATCCTGATGGGTGATGCAGGAATTGGATTGGATATTGGTTTGGCTAAAAGCCGCCTGGTTTTATCACCCGAAATAAAATATACACAAGGCTTCAACAACATCAGGGATGATGGTAAAAATGAATACACTAATACTCTTTCATCATTGAAAAAAAGGGGGATTACATTTAGTGTTTATTTGAGGGGGAGATAAGGATTCTGACAAATCATTTTTCTTGAACAATAACAAATTCTTGCTCAAGAGATAATGAATGTTCATACAACTCCTTAATAAACTCCTTCCCCGATTTGGCATAGTAATAACCAAGATTCTCTTTTCTTTCCTGCAAACCATTACCGGGGAATAATTGTTCCTTTATAGTATGTATCTGCCGCTGCTGGTCGGCGAATTTTCTTTTCTCTGCCCGCAGCATTTTCTTTTCCAGTTCCTGCAGGCGGTGTAAAGTTTGTGTCTTTAACGCTTCCACATGTTTTTCTAATGTAGGATCAATAGAAATTGCCTGCTTTTTTATAACGTTATACAACTGCTCGGCTTCAGTAAAAGTTCCGTTCAGTTTTAACTTTTTGTCTGTTTCTCGTACTACCAAACGATTCACAAGTTCCTGTTCCGGTAAAAAGAAATCTTCAATTGTAAAACCAAGCTTAGCGATTGTTGCCTGCCACTTTTGCTCAACTATTAAAAAAGAATTCCTCAATACCAGCACCGGAAATGGAACTGAATAATGTTCAAACAAATCTTTTAATTGCAACCAGTAAGCCGTTTCTCCACCACCACCAATAAAAGCAATATCAGGCAAGATCGTTTCCTGGTATAAGCCTCTTAAGATTACATTCGGGCTGAATCGTTCAGGATGCTTTTGCAATTCGTCCTTTAATTCTTCTTCTGACACATCAAGGCTTGTTCCATGTGCCTTATACCTTGTACCTTCTTTTACAATTCTTTCCCTCTTATCATCTTTCAGATAAAACAAATTAATCTCCCTTGGGCTTGCTTGCACTTTATATCCGGCAGCTGATAATTTCTCTGCAGTCTTTTCTACAATACCTGAAGCAGTCTGATTCAACAGATCATCTTCAAACAAGGAGATCATTTGCTTTTTCAATAAAGCGTCATCCGGCAGCAATACTATCAATCCATAATCAGCAAATATTGAATTTACAAACCGTAATGTAGCTTCCTGTATAGCTGTACCTTCCTTATAATATTCTTTTATAGAAGTAATAATTTCATTCCCATGCGGCAACACCAGCAACTGCCCTTCCATTAACCCGATTAACTTAACCAGTTCCTTATCCACTTTCATCCTTCCAACAGCACCGGTCTGTTTTGTATTCCATGTTAATTTTTCACCACCCAGGTGAATATGGTTTAATTCATCCAAATCCGCATCTTCTGAACCGATATAAAAAACCGGAACAAAATTATAATCCGGCAACGAAGTTTTCAACTGATCGGCCAGTTTAATGGCATGAATAATTTTGTAAATAAAATACAAAGGGCCAGTAAAAATATTATTCTGGTGGGCAGTTGTAATAGTGAACGTATCTTTCGAAAGCAGCAGTTCAATATTCTCTTTTACTTTACCACTTATTTCAATTCCTTCGTACTGCTTTTTTAATTCCTGCACCAGCAGTTCCCGGTTAGTAGTAAAATTTTTTCTCGTTTCAATTACTTTTTGAATTCCCTGCATAGTTGGGAAATGAGCATAAAAAGGCTTTAACCCTTCAGTATGATCGAGATAATCCAACACCGTTTTGGAGAAGCTGTTGGTTTGCCGGTAAGGTAATCGTGTAGAACTAAAATCCATAATCTGATAAAAGTAAAATTTGTTAGGCTGACATTAAATTAACCGGTCAAAATTAACGTTACTTTACCTCGTAAGCCACAACTGTGTTTTTCCAGAAAGTAGGAACAAAAACAGTTCGTGCAGCTGTATCAACGGCGATATCTGCAGACTTTATCTCTTTAGAACGGCCATCAAGCAATTTTTCCTTCTTACCATCCCCATATACATAATATACAACACCACCCCAGGTAGATACAATAAAATCTTTACCTGTAAAAGCCTCTACTCCATCAGTACCACCCTCCATGCCTTCAGCTAATTTATTCAATGATTTGTCAGTATTCATTTTATACATAGCTCCTGAATCTAATAAGTAAAAATTATCAGCATACATTAAAATCCCGTTAGGCTGACTGAGTTTATCAAAAAATAATTCCACTGAATCATTTTTCATACGGTAGATTTTTTTTCCTTCTGAATCAGAAACATATACTATTCCGTCTTTATCCACCGTAACATCATTTAAACCAACAGCTCCGGTAACCGGAATCCGTTTTTCGATTTTTGCAGAATCAATATTTATCACAACAATATCAGTTGGGTCAGCTACATATAACTTCCCGTTATATAAACCCATCCCTTTGGGTGCATTCAAACCTGCTACCCAATCCACCACAATATTCTTTCCATCAGTACCCATTTTACTGATAGACCCTTTTCCATCAGCCGCCCAGGTGTCTTTACCATCTATATTGGACACATATAAAACATTATTGGCCTTATCAAACAAAACTGATTCAGGTACTTTAAATACAGCTTCTGTTTCCCATTTTTTAACCAGTTTATGATTATTGGCATTCCCGCATGAATACAAAAGAATAGCAGCACCTGCATTCAATACAGTTAGTAATACAAAAACATTCCGTTTCATGAAAGATGGTTTTAATCAAAGATACAATGCCTGAGAATATTAGTTCCGAATTAACTTTACTTCATATGCCGCAACAGAGTTCCGCCAGAATGTGGGAATAAAAACTGTTTTAGTGGCAGCATCAAAACCAATATCAGCCGAATTCATTTTTGCAGGGCGGCCATCTATTAATGTTTGTTTGGTGCCAATGGCAGCCTTTACATAATAAACCACTCCACTCCAGGTTGATACAATAAAATCATCACCGGATACATTTTCTACACCATCAGTTCCGCCTTCCATACCATCAACAATCAGCGTAAGTGATTTATCAGCATTCATTTTATACAAGCCACCAGCATCCAGCACATAAAAAACTTTCCCGTGCATCAATACACCGTTAGGACCTTTTAGTTTATCCAGCATCAACTCTGCTTTATCTTTTATAATACGGTACACTTTCTTTGCTTTTGAATCTGACACATATACTATTCCTTTTTTATCAACAGACACATCATTCAAACCTTCAGCGCCGGGAACAGGGATCCTTTTTTCAATAGTTGCGGATTTTGTATCTATCACAACAATTTCTTTTAGGTCTGCCACATATTATTTACCCTTATGCAAGCCCATACCCTTCGGTGCCTGAAGACCGGGTACCCAATCAACTATAATATTTTTTCCATCAGCACTCATTTTACCGATTGAACCAGTATTATCAGCACCCCATGGATCTTTACCGTCTATATTAGCTACATACAAAGTATTAGTAGCAGCATCAAATAAAACAGACTCCGGTACTTTGAATATAGAATCGGTTTCCCATTTCTTAACCAATTGATGATTTTGAGCATTGATATTATTGTAACAAAAAAGAATAAATAATAGAGGCAAGTATTTCATATAAATAAATTTTAGCGATTTATTAAGTTACAGAACTCAGGAGAACCTTCCGGGATCAAAAGCCGAGATTTCCATCGAAGTATTTTTTCCGGCAATGATTTCATCTACCAGCTTTCCTGTTCCTGCACCAAGGCTCAAGCCTAACATAGAGTGCCCGGTAGCTACTACCAGGTTATTATACTTTTTTACCCGGCCAATATATGGCAACCCATCTGCCGAACAGGGACGATAGCCATACCATATTTTCTCTTTTGCTGGTAACGGCACGTCAAAGTCAGGATAAAAACGTTTTACAGCATCCAGTATTCCCTGCACCCTGTTCATCCGTGGCGGTGTTTTGTGTGAAGTAATTTCCATCGTACCACCAAAGCGGATTTTATTACCATCCATCGGTGTGATGGCAGCACGGCCTTCCAATAATACTGCCGGATAATTTACTTTGTATGGAGAATTTTCCAATGTAACAGAATAACCCCTGCCGGGCATCAACGGAATTTTTACGGCAAGCAATTTAGCTGTTTCTCTACCCCAGGAACCAGTTGCCAAAACAACCTCATCAGGTTCATACATGTTATCAGTAGTAATAACTTTATTTATTTTTCCACCAGCTTTTTCAAACTGTATCACTTCCTGGTTCGGAATTAGTTTTACTCCCTGTTGTTTCAGGTAAGTAATTAAATTCTGCATCAGTTTATTAGGATAGCAATGTGCATCACAGTTAAAAAGTATAGCACCCATTCCATTTATTCTTGTTTGTGGTTCGAGAGCCTGTAATTCCTCTTTGCTTAATAGTTGTGTATCGTTCAATCCTAACTCATGTGCTTTTTCTACTGTGTGCTTTGCATGTTCACCACCGGCTTCTGTTTGAAATATTTCTAACAACCCTTTATGCTGATATGCGAAATCAAATCCGGGAATGGACAACCATGATTCATATTCTCTTTTGCTGATGATGGCAATATCTCTCAAAGGAGCAGCAGCAGTCGCTACATTATCTTTTGTGGCACTTCGGACAAATTTTAACCCCCAATTGATAAGGTTCCAATCTAAACGTGGCTGTACATAAAAAGGACTTTTGGAATTCCACATCCATTTCAATCCCTGTTTTACTATACCCGGTGTGGCCAATGGAATAAAATGGCTGGGGCAGATATAACCACAATTCCCATAGGAACAGTTATCACTAAAATCTCCTTTATCCAAAACAGTCACATCCCATCCTGATTTTTGCAGAGAGAATGCTGAACTTAAACCAATGATACCACCGCCTATGATTATAATCTTGTTCATTCTGTTTTCCTGATTTTTTTAAAAATTAACAACCCGGTAGTTTCCTATCTTACTTTTATACTTAAATAACCTGGAACCCATACGCATACGGGTCATCTTCTTTATCAATCCATATTTTATTATAACCATAAATTTTTGCCCAGCCTTCCACCGACGGACGAATAGCCGGTTTACCTGCCAACGTTAATTCTTCTTCTATCCTTCCAATAAATTTACTGCCGATAATACTTTCATGGATGAACTCATCCCCCTTCTTCAATTTTCCTTTGGTATACCATTGCGCCATTCTTGCTGAGGTGCCGGTGCCACAGGGTGAACGGTCAATGGCTTTCTCTCCATAGAACACCGCATTTCTTGCCGTTGATGTTTTATCCAGCACAGCACCTGCCCATAAAATATGTGAGCATCCTTTTATCGTTGCATCTTCCGGATGAACAAATTCATATTTTTCATTTATATTTCTTCTCAATTCTCTTGCCCATGCAATTAATTTATCCGCAGGGTAATATTCCAGTCCTCTAAAATTTTTCTGCACATCTACAATGGCATAAAAATTTCCACCGTAAGAAACATCAATGATCAGTTCACCCAGTTCTGAACACACTGATAGTAAATCTGTCGAATGAAGAAAAGCCGGCACATTGGTCAGTTTTACACTTTTGACTTTCTTGCCTTCCTGCAAGTAATTTATAAGAACAAGTCCTGCCGGAGTTTCCATTCTTACCACTCCCGGTATCTTAGGAACAATCAATCCTTCTTCAATAGCAATCGTTATTGTTCCGATAGTTCCATGACCACACATCGGCAAACAACCACTTGTTTCAATAAATAAAACAGATACATCATTCTGCGGATCATGTGGCGGATAAAGAATGCTGCCACTCATCATATCATGTCCTCTTGGTTCAAACATTAAACCTGTTCGTATCCAATCATACTCCCTGAGAAAATGCTGCCGCTTCTCACTCATGTTCTTTCCTTCCAATACCGGCCCACCTTCTTTTACCAAACGAACAGGATTACCACAAGTGTGTGCATCTATACAATTAAAAACAACAGCTTTGGGATTCATCATTTAATTTATTATTTATCTGACTTGACCGCTACACCTACCATACTATCTGCCGTACCATAATACAAAAACCATTTCCCTTTAAAGAAAACCAATCCTTCTACAAATGTTGTCCCGGCTTTGTATTGTCCTTTTATTTCATGCGGTAAATCGGGTTTGATAAAATAATTGTCACAACGCTCCAGTAGTATGGAAGGATTATTTAAATCGAACAATGCCTGGCCGCCGCAATAGGTCCCTTTCGGAATAGCAGGATCAGCATTTTCATTCTCAATGTTTTTCCCATTGTATAATAGTAAAATGCCTTTGTCAGTAATCAATGCAGGTGGGCCGGGTTCGGTAAGATGGCTGTCAAATTTTTTTTCTCTAGGTTTCATCGCTACGAATAATTCCTGCCGATCGTCTACCACGGGTGTCCAGTCAATACAATTTTCTGAATGTGCCAGGTACATGGGGTTTTCACCCCAGTACATCCAGTATTTACCGTTTACTTTTAAAGCAACAATTTTTTTATTGACCATTTTTGTTACCACCGATCCTGACTTGCTCCATATTGCTAAAAATTTTCCGTTATATGCTTTTGAAAAAGCAGGCCCTTGCTTTTTCCAGTTAACTAAATCAGCAGATGTTGCCACACTCAATCTTGCTACATCACGGTTCCAGCTGGTGTATAACAGTACATAGCTGCCATCTTCTTTTTCTACAATGCGTGGATCTTCACAACCACCGGGGTAATCGTATTTCATAAACTCGCTGCTGTCTGGATACAATACCGGGTTTTTCATTTTTTTAAAATGAATACCATCCTTACTTACTGCCAAACCGATTCTTGATGTACGCATACCTATCGCTGTACCAGGTATATCTTCCGCCCGGAATAAAATATACACTTTACCATTGCGGACAATCGCTGCCGGGTTAAACACATCGGCTTTCTGCCATTGCACCATTTCTTTTTTTATCGGATCAAAAAAAGACACCGTTGAGTCAGCCTGCATAATGGGATTGAAAGCAGGTTTTACAAACCCACTCATCTGCCATGACTGATCGTTCTGCGCCTGAACTGTAAATGACAACAATAACAGCAATTGCAGGCTACAGAATTTTAAGGCTGATTTTATCATTACGTCTTTATTTCAATTGTTCTAAAGCCTCTAACACATAAACCCCTCGTCCATACGTTCCCAGCACCAGTTTTTTATCCCGCGGATGAATAAACATATCATTGACTGAAACGGCTGCGGGTATATTGCCATTGATACAAACCCAAGTTTTCCCATAATCTTTACTCATGTATGCACCCATATCATTTCCACAAAACAACACTCCGGCCTTATCCTGGTTTTCAATAAGCACATTCACCGGTGATGCCGGAAGATTTCCTGCAATTGGTTTCCAGGTAGCACCATAGTTTTCTGATACATATATATAAGGTGTAGAATTATCTTCTCTTCTGTCATTCAATACAACATAAACTCTTGCAGCATTAAAAGCGGAAGAAGTAATTTTTATTACATGTTTATTTACCGGTAATCCTTTAGTAATCTCTGTCCAGTTTCCTCCATCATTCATGGTTAACCATATACGGCCATCATCTGTTCCGGCATAAACCACTCCGGGTTTATCTCCTTCCGTAATAGCTGTTATTGCCTGGTGATAGATAAGATAGGGATACACTCCCATTTTTGTTTTATCATTATTTGAAAGATCGGGGCTGATCATTTTCCAGTTATCACCTCCGTCTTCTGATTTATACAAATGCTGAAGGCCATGATAAATAACTTTACTATTAAACTTCGACATCAGAGTTCCGGCAAGCCACTCACCCCGTAATGAGTCAATAGCACCAACGCTGAACATTTCAATAGGTTTGCTTTGTTCCCTTCTTCCCTTTTTACCCATATTACTTTTCATCAGCCTTCCATAATAGCTACTGGAAAAAACAATATCCGAACTATCCGGATCAACTTGTATTTGTGTGCCTTCACCACCGGGTGCATAGTTCCAGGAACGGACAGTGGAATCCTGTGGCTTACCAAAAGTATTATTGATACTGCCACTGAATGTTCCTTCATCCTGTATGGAGCCAAACACATTGAAGGGGGTCTGCATATCGTAAGTAACTGTATAAAACTGTGTGGTAGGAAGTTTATCAAAAAAATTATTCCATATTTTTCCGCCATCCAATGTGGTACTTACGCCGCCATCATTTCCCAGGATAATTCTGTCGGGATTTTCTTTATCAAACCACATGGCATGATTGTCTCCATGAATATCTTCGCTTGTTTTGTCAGATGGCTGAAATTGTTTCCATGTTTTACCACCATCGGTTGATTTTCCCATAGATACTCCCATTACATATATTTCATTTTCATCTTTCGGGTCAACCCTTATCTGGCTGAACACCCAACCATAGGTACCGGAAAATGGTTTGAAGAAATCATGTATCTCAGACATTTTTTCCCATGTCTCCCCTTTATCATTACTGCGGTAAATGGCTCCGCCGATAACTACCTTCTGAACATTTCTCTGGTAGGAATCTTTTTCACCGGGATTAGGATCCCTTTTTTTATTATGATCATCTACAAATGCATACAGTACATTCGGATTGGAATAAGAAACAGCTAACCCAATCCGACCGGTCATTTTTGTATCCGGTAATCCTTTACTAATAATCTTCCAGGAATTACCACCATCCGTAGTTTTATAAATATGATCCCCGTCTTCCGGCACAGGGTCACTCCAGCGGCGGCGGATACGGTTCCACATGGATGCATACAATGTGTTAGGATCGGATGGATCCATCACCAAATCAATACAACCACTTTTATCACTTTCAAATAAAATCATTTTCCAGGTTTTACCGCCATCCATTGAGCGATAAACACCTCGGTCTTTATTATACGACCATTCATTACCACTGGCGGCTGCATATACAACGTTTGCATTTTTTGGATGAACAATAACTCTTGCAATGGTTCCTGTATTTTCCAATCCAATAGGCGTAAAGCTTTTTCCGGCATTCACCGATTTATACATACCCACTCCCGGTAAGGATGCCCGGAAAATATTTGCTTCTCCTGTACCCACATATAAAATATTATTATCAGAAGGTGCAATGGCCATATTGCCAATTGAAAGAGTTGCTTCTTTATCAAATAAAGAAACCCAGTTATTACCGGCATCTTCGGTTTTCCATAAACCACCGGTAGCAAATGCAGCATATATAATATTGGGGTTGCCGGTAATGCCCCACACATCGGTACTGCGGCCACTCTTGTTATCAGGGCCTGTTAACCGCCATTGCAAATCTTTATAGGGCGACTGTTGTATCATTTGCTGTTGCTTTTTAAAAGCAGCCAGTTTTTGAGCCCCGGTGGTAACCTGGGCCTGCAGGTGAAAAGGGAGTGCAACAATAAGCTGCAACAAAACGGTTACTGAAAATAAAAATCGTTTTCTCATAATGTGTTTTTGTAAATTTGATTAATACTTGCCAGCTAATATGGAAACTTACGGAAAGATACTACTCATCGCCATGCCAGCCTTTCTTCTGCTCGTACTTTTTGAAAAATGGTATGGGTGGCGGAAAGGGAAAGACACTGTACGCAATATGGACATGATCAGCAGCCTGGGCAGCGGCGTTACCAATGTAACCAAAGATGTCATAGGACTTTATTTCATCATACTTTCCTATCCTTTCTTTTTGAATAACATGGCTGTTACCACTATTCAAGCTACCATTCCCGTTTATATCATTGCTTTTTTTGCGTTAGACTTTGCCGGCTATTGGGTACACCGGCTTCAGCATGTAGTCAATTTTTTCTGGAACGGGCATATCGTTCATCACAGCAGCGAAGAATTTAACCTTGCCTGTGCCTTACGGCAAAGCATTTCCTCCATTGTAAAAACATTTGCCATTTTTTTGCTACCAGCCGCATTGCTCGGTGTACCACCCGAAGTAATTGCTGTGGTAGCCCCGTTGCATTTATTTGCACAATTCTGGTATCATACACAACATATCAACCGGATGGGTTTCCTGGAAAAAATAATCGTTACCCCATCACATCACCGGGTGCATCATGCTATTAATCCGGAATATATCGACAAAAACTACGGACAGATTTTTATTTTTTGGGATAAATGGTTTGGTACTTTCCAGGAAGAATTACCCAACGTTTCTCCGGTATACGGCATTACCCGGCCGGTGCATACCTGGAACCCTATCAAAATAAATTTTCAGCATGTGTGGTTGTTGATAAAAGATGCATGGAGAACCAGCAACTGGAAAGACAAATTCCTGTTATGGTTCAAACCTACCGGCTACCGCCCTGCTGATGTTTCAGTAAAATATCCTGTTTACAAAATTTCGGATGTATATCATTTTGAAAAATATAATACCCGTACCTCACCTGCTTTCAATGCATGGTGCTGGATACAGTTGCTGATGGTCCTTTTATTCGTCAGCTATATGTTCGGAAACATTGCACTCATTAATAGTTTGGATAAATTCTATATTTTCTGGTACGGTGGTTTTATTTTCTTAAGTGTGTATG
>JANMFO010000120.1:0-12283 GCA_031374245.1 Chitinophagaceae bacterium
CCTTTGTGTCTTTGTGGGAGATGTATTTATTTTAATCCAATAACGAAATCCTCAAATGCCTTACCCGGCTGTTCTTCCTTCATAAAATTCTCCCCAATCAAAAATCCTTTAAACCCGGCATGCCGCAAAGTTACGATAGACTCCACGCTACTGATACCACTTTCGGCGATAGCCGGTTTACCAGCCGGTATCTTATCAATCAGTTGCAGCGAGGTATTAATATCCACTTCAAAAGTCTTCAGATTGCGGTTGTTCACTCCCACCATACTTACTTCATCGCAACAATGACCAAGTTCTTCTTCATTATGTACTTCCAGTATTGATTCAAGGCCGATGCTATTGGCATAGGCTGCAAATTCTTTTACTTCTGCCGGGGTAAGACAAGCAGCAATTAATAATATTACATCAGCCCCAAAAGCCTTCGCTTCAGCTATCTGCCATTTATCAATAATAAAATCTTTGCGCAGCACCGGAATGTCCGTCACCACTTTTGTTTGTATCAAATCATCCAAATCTCCACCAAAGAATTCGCCGTCTGTTAATACAGAAATACCAGCCGCATGTTTATTGTATGAGACTACCACTGGTTCTACTTCCAGCTCTTTGGTTTTAAACCATCCTTTGCTCGGACTTTTTCTTTTAAACTCTGCAATGATGCCTGTACTTCCCGGGAGCAGTAAATGTTTTACCAGCGACCGGTTCGCTATTTGCCAGAAAAAACCATCCTTTTCAAACCTTTCGATACTACTCATCGGCTTGAATTTTTCTACTTCTTTTCTTTTTGCTGCTACTATTGTTTCTAAAATATCCATAAAGTAAGTCGTAAGAAATAAGTTGTAAGTATTAAGTAAAAAAACTATTGAATGGAAATCAGTTTTTGCAAACTATCATTGGCCTTTCCACTTTCCAAACTTTCTACCGCTGCATTATATGCTTCGTCATACGTTTTAAAATTCCCGGTGCAATGTAATGCCATTGCTGCATTTGCCAGCACTACCGCATTCTGTGCCCATGTACCTTCACCTTTTAATATTTTAGTAAATATTTTCGCTGCTTCATCCACACTATTACCACCACTTATATCTTCTGCCGATACCATTCTTTTACCTAATTGTTCCGGTGTCATTATCCGTTCCCCTTCATTCGTTATCACTTTCGTATCATTCGTCAGCGAAATTTCATCATAGCCATCCAAACTATGAATGATTGTAAATGGTTTGCCGCTCAATTGCAATAAATAATTATAAATTCTTGCCATCTCTAAACTATATACTCCAACCAGTTGATAAGAAGGATTAGCAGGGTTGGCCATCGGCCCCAGCATATTAAAGAAAGTCCGCATGGCCAGGTTCTTTCTTATCGGTCCCACTGTTTTTAATGCGGGGTGAAAAAGCGGAGCATGGAGAAAACAAATATTCGCTGCTTCAATTTCCTTTTTCAGTTTGTTATTATCATTACTGGATTTGTAACTCAATTGCTCCATCACATTGGATGAGCCACTGATGGAAGATGCGCTGTAGTTGCCATGCTTGGCAACTTTTTGCCCGGTACCTGCTACGATGAAGCAAGCCAGTGTAGAAATGTTAAACGTATTTTTTCCATCACCGCCAGTACCAACAATATCTATGGCATCATACTCATTCAAATCCGCTTTTACACATAATTCTAACAACGCATCTCTGAAACCTTGCAGCTCTTCAATGGTAATGCTTCGCATCAGGTAAACCGTCATAAAAGCTGTTACTTCATGTTCGTTGTAAATGCCTTTACCGATATTGACTAAAACTTCCTTAGCTGAATCTCTTGTCAGTGTTTTGTGCTCGAATAAATATTGTAAAATCTTTTTCATTGTTTATTTTTTTTGGAACCACAGAGACACTGAGTACACAGAGATACACAGAGAACCACTCCGTGTTGCTCCCTGTCGCTGAGTCTCTGTGGTTATTTCTTCAACCAGTTTCTCAAAATATCTTCCCCCATCGGCGTCAGCACACTTTCCGGGTGAAACTGCACTCCCTGTACATCATAGTTTTTATGCTGCAATGCCATGATATAATTATTTTCATCTCTTGCAGTTACCTCCAACTCCGCAGGAAAATTGTCTTCGGCAATAATCCAGCTATGATAACGACCCACTTCTAATGTTTCTGGCAATCCTTCAAACAAGGCTGGTTTTTTAGTCGCATCAATTTTTACCGGCGTTGCCACACCATGATAAACCGTTGAAAGATTTGTCAATGTTCCACCAAATGCTTCGCCTATTGCCTGATGACCCAAACAGACTCCTAAAATAGATTTAGTGGCTGCATATTCTTTTATCAACGGCAATAACAAACCTGCTTCTTCAGGAATACCCGGACCGGGAGATAAAATAATTTTATCATAGTCTTTCACTTTCTCCATTGCTATCTGGTCGTTACGATACACTTCAACTTTAGTATGAGTTATCTTCTCCACTAAGTGAACTAAGTTGTATGTAAACGAGTCGTAATTATCGAAAACTAAAATCTTCATACTTAAATTTCTTTTGCGAGGTCAATCGCTTTTTTCAATGCGCCTAATTTATTATTCACTTCCTGCAATTCACTTTCAGGATTACTTGCTGCCACTACACCTGCACCTGCCTGGTAAGTCAATGTATTATTCCTGCTTAAAAATGTACGAATCATTATAGCATGATTACAACTGCCATCAAATCCCATAAAGCCAATCGCACCGCCATAATAACTTCTGGACGTTGGTTCATAGGAATCAATCAAACCAATAGCTTTAAATTTTGGTGCACCGCTCAGAGTTCCAGCAGGAAATGTTTTCGCCACCAACTCAAATGGATTGCTACCCGCTCTCACTTTTCCTGTTACTTCACTTACCAAATGAATAACATGAGAGAAAAATTGTACTTGTTTGTAATGTGCCACTTCCACCTCATCGCACAAACGGCTTAAATCATTTCTTGCCAAATCTACCAGCATTACATGCTCTGCATTTTCTTTGGCATCTGTTAATAATGCTTTGGTAGCTATCTCATCTGCTTCATCATCCCCTGTTCTTTTAAATGTTCCGGCAATGGGATGTACTACTGCTTTTCCATTTTGAATAACCAATTGTGCTTCGGGAGATGAACCCATCAGTTTATAATCACCATAATCGAAGAAAAATAAATACGGAGAAGGATTTACACTGCGCAATGCCCTGTACACATTAAATTCATCACCAATAAATTGTTGCTGAAACCTTCTGCTTAGTACAATCTGGAACACATCGCCTCTGTGACAACTGGTAATTCCTTTCTTCACCATTTCTTTATAGTCTTCATTGCTCATGTTCGAACTCTCTTCGCCTTTCAGGCTAAAGGGATAAACAGGAACATCTTTACTTCTTATTAACGACTCAACTACTGCCACATCACTTTCAATACCTTTTATTTTATTCTCGCAGATAAACAACTCGTCCTTAAAATGATTGATGGCAATAACGTACTGGTACAATCTGTATCTCATGAGAGGAATGGGAGTCGTGAGTCCTGAGTCATGAGTCGTGAGTTTCACTGTATCAAAAAACTGAACTGCATCATAGGTTGTGTAACCAAATAAACCTTGCGCAAACTTTGCTTCTTTGGTTTCACTTTTTTCTATGTCAAACTTTTGCATAAACTCCCAGAGCAGCTTCGGCACTTCGTTGGCATTTTTCAACGCCACCTTTTCCGGTTTTTGTCCGGGCAGTTTGAACTCAATGCTTTCTTTGGAAGTTATTTCCATGCCGCCAATGGCATTGATGCAGATAAAAGAATAACTGTTTTCCGAAGAATGATTGTCGGTGCTTTCCAGCAAAATAGTATCCCGGAACCTATCTCTTACCCGCAGGTAGATACCAACCGGGGTAAACAAATCCGCCAGCATTCTTTTACAAGTCGTATGTATTTCTATTTTACGCATAATCCTTTTAACTCTTAAAAATCAGTGATACGTCCATTAAAAAACCCCGAATAAATCGGGGCTTTCAATATGCTGGAACAAATACAGTAATAGCATTACAAACCCCTATCGTTGTTTATATGCCACCACCAATTTGTTGTATTAATCTGTTTCATTGCAACACAAATATAAAGGCAAAACGGTAAGATTCACCAAATAATTTTAGATTTATGGAATGAAAACGCTTTTGCCGGTTATTTTTTTCATTCTTACTCTACCCTGCTTTTCACAAACAACCACTGGCGACACCACCATACAAGGCATCCTGGTTAGCTTCAGCTATTCATCTTCCATTTTCCCGGTTGATTGGCAGGCAGCTCCCATCAGTGCAGCCGGTGAAGCAATTATTGCTACAGAAACAGGCCGCAGCAAATCCGTAATGGCAAAAGCTTTAAAAAAGTACCCGGCAAGTGCATTGCAAAAAGAGCTTAAAGCGGTTTATTTTTTGAAAAGCATGAAATTTTATACTATCGGATATGGTGGCACCAACTCTAACAATGCACTATACCTGACCAACAATGGTGAACCGCTGGGCTACACTGAACTTTACCTGGAGCAAACTTTTCATCATGAATTCTCCAGCATTCTCTACAGAAATCATCCTTCTTTTTTTGATGAAGCAGAATGGAAAAATGCTAACATAACCGGCTTTGACTATAACGACCCCGAAGCTGGCGTAGGTGCTATCCGCAACAATGAATCATCACAGGATCTGGATACTGTTCTTTGTGCCAAAGGTTTCCTTACCCAATATTCCTTATCCGGTATGGAAAATGACATCAACACTTTTGCTCAAAATATTTTCAGCCCTTCTCAAAATTTCTGGCAGTATGTTGCCATTTATCCACGCATCAATAAAAAAACAAAACTGCTGATAGCTTTTTATAATAAAATTGACCCCGTTTTTACAGAAACATATTTCAGAAACCTGTCCCGTTAAATTTGATTTATGCTGATACAACACAAAAAGATTAATACGAAAGGAATGTTCTTTGTAGAAATTGATGGAAATATATTGGCCGAAATGACCTACACCATGCCTTCTCCTGAAAAAATAATTATTGAACATACAGAAGTTAGTGATGAACTCCGCGGCAAAGATGTTGGTTATCAATTAGTAGCTACTGCTGTGGAATATGCAAGAACACATCATATCAAAATCATTCCGCTTTGTCCGTTTGCTAATTCAGTTTTTAAAAAGAAAGCTGAATTTTCGGATGTACTTTCCAACTGATATTATTTGATTAATGCGTAATCTTCCAAATCCTTCCTTCTTTTGAGTCGGAAATATATAAAGCCCCATCAGGACCTTCTGCCAATCCGCAAGGACGATATTTTGCCTGGCCAGAACCCATCACACTTTCTTTACCGGTAAAACCATTGGCAAATATTTCATAATCACCTGAAGGTTTTCCATTTTTAAAAGGAACAAACACGACACAATAACCTGCCTGCTTAAGCGGAGCCCGGTTCCAGCTGCCATGAAAAGCAATGAAGGCACCGTTCTTATATTTTGCCGGAAACATATTACCTGTATAAAATAATAAATCATTCGGCGCCCAATGGCCGGGAAATGCCATGATAGGTTGATCTTTACCGGCACATCGCTCCTGCTTTTTAGCATCACCACCATATTCAGGACCCAAAAGTTTTTTCTTTTGTATCGGATCGTAATAACAATAAGGCCAGCCAAAATCACTTCCTTTTTTTACCAGGAAAAATTCTTCGGCAGGTATTTCTGCACTTTGCTCATTGGTATATTGATTGGGAAACATTCCTGCCAGTTGATCCCTGCCATGCTGCATAGCATAGAGTTGATTTTGACCTGCATTCCAGTCAAGCCCAACTATATTACGAATGCCGGTAGCATAACGAATGCCTTGCGCATAAGATTGATTCAACTGATTGGCTTTAAACTGCCAGATGCCACCAGCTTTTTCTAAAATCGGGCAAGGGTCTTGACCCGGCGATCCTGCTGTTCTGTCTTTTACCTGGCAGGCATTGGATGGCGCACCAATGGTAACATACAGGTTGCCGGCGTTGTCCAATATAATAGATTTAGATGCATGCTGATTGGCACTTACCAAACCGGTTACAATTTTTTCCGGCTTATCACCATTGGTAATTTCATTACTGGCATTGAACTTATACCGGAACACTTCATTATCTGATGAAGCATAGAGATAGCCATTTTTAATTGCGATTCCGGTACCTGTGTAATTTCCAAAACTGTTTATTATTTCATATTTCCCATTCTTGTTACGCAATACAAAAATGCCTTTACCCTCTTTCAACTTCGATACCCTTACATAAATATCACCATTACTGTTTATCACAATGTGCCGGTTAGCACCTAATGATTCAACAACAGTGGATGCAGTAAACCCCGCAGGTAATGTAAGATTCCACTCTGCCGTAACCGGCGTTTCATTAGCAGGCTTTGCGGACCCAAGAACAAATGCTGAAGTAACAGCCAATAATTTGAAAGAGAAATTTATCATATCATAATTTTTTGCGGTATAAAAATAGTTCATCCTAAAGTAAAGATGAATTGTTTCCGGGAACTAATTTCTTTTTATACCAATGGCGATTTTAAGAGCCATCACTTGCTTAACTTAGAGAACTAAATGTACAATCATGCCACACAAAAAGTTTGCTTTTATCTGCACATTATTTTTATTACTGATAACAATAACCGTAAAGGCTCAGGATGACGGATCTTACAAAACGCCACCAAAGGCTATTGCCGATATGTTACTGGCAAAAGCATCTCCAAATGTAAGCCTGGATGAAAAAGGCGAATGGATGTTGTTTACGGAAAGCAGCAGCTATCCCTCAGTGGAAGAACTGGCCAGACCGGAACTGAAAATTGCAGGGCTGCGCATTAACCCCGCCAACTATGCACCCAGCCGTCAGAATTTTATAAACAACCTTTATTTCAAAAATATCAGTGCCGGCAAAGAATTTAAAATAACAGGATTGCCATCACCACTCTATGCAGCAAGCATCAGCTGGAGCCCCAACGATAAAAAAATTGCATTTACACAAACCACCAACACTGCGGTTGATTTATATGTAATAGATGTGGCTACACAAAAAGCAATGAAAGTAAATAAAGCTGCGTTGAATGTAATTGGCGGCGGTAACTATCAATGGTATGATGATAACACATTGTTGTACCGTACTGCAATAAAACCGGCAAGTGCTGCACCACCCAAACCTGCTACACCTAAAGGCCCGACGGTACAAGAGAATTATGGCAAAGCAACACCCCGTCCTACTTTCCAGGATTTGATTAAAAGTCCATACGATGAGCAGTTGTATGAATTCTATGCCACGGCGCAATTAGTAAAAAATGTAAATGGTGTGGAAACAAAAATTGGCCAGCCTGCTATTTACAGCACAATCAATGTATCCCCGGATAAAAAATATATGATCATCCGCACATTGAAAAAACCATTTTCATACACCGTACCTGCACAGGGCTTTCCATCCACTGTTATTATTACCGATATGAATGGAAAATCCATAAAACAATTAGCCGATTTACCCTCTGATGAAACTGCACCGAGCGGCAACGACAATGTACAGTTAGCTCCCCGTGGTTTTGATTGGAGAGATGATGAACCCGCCACCGTTACCTGGTGCATGCCTTTGGATAGCGGCTTTATTAAAAAGAATATAGACTACCATGATGCGGTATATGCATTGTCAGCACCATTCAATACCGAATCCAAATTAATGTTCAAAACAAAAATGCGTTACCGTGGTGTTAGCTGGGGTACTGCAACTTTTGCGTTGGTAAACGAAGGGCTTACCGGTAAACAACAAATGCAAACCAGCCGCTTCAACCCTGCTACCGGTGATATAGAAAAACTGATGGAAAGAAATACCACCGATGCGTATAGCAACCCAGGGTTTCCTGTTACTGAAAAAAACCAGTTTGGCCGTGAAGTAATTAAACTGATCGACAATGGGAATAAGATATTAATGAACAATCCCGCAGGCAGTTCACCAAAAGGTGATCTTCCTTTTTTAGCAACGTTTGATTTAGCTACAAAGAAAACAGATATTATCTGGCGTTCGCAGGAAGGCACTTTTGAAAGTATAGTACGGGTAATGAATGCAGACAAATTAGAATTGCTTACCCGCCGTGAAAGTGAAAAAGAAGTGCCGAATTATTGGATCAAAAATTTAAAGTTGAAGATAGCAGACAGGCAACTCACCAGTTTTACCAATCCTTATCCGCAACTGGATGGTGTAAGCAAAGAAAAAATAAGATATAAAAGAGCCGATGGTGTAGACCTTACCGGTGATTTATATTTACCCAAAGGCTATGATGCAAAACGTGACGGTAAATTACCCGTTTTCATCTGGGCTTATCCTGCTGAATATAATTCTGCTGCTGATGCAGCACAGATACGGGGCAGTGAACACCGCTTTACCTTACTCAACTGGGGTACGCCGGTGTATTATGTAACGCAGGGCTATGCCGTACTCAACAATGCAGAAATGCCCATTGTAGCAACAAGCAAAGACAAAAAACCCAATGATAATTTTATTGAGCAGTTAACCATGAATGCGGAAGCGGCTATTAATGTGCTTGACTCAATGGGTGTGGGTGACAGAAACCGGGTAGCTGTTGGCGGCCATAGCTATGGTGCATTTATGACAGCGAATTTATTAGCCCATACAAAATTGTTTAAAGCCGGTATAGCAAGAAGCGGTGCGTATAACCGATCACTCACCCCGTTTGGTTTTCAGAATGAAGACCGCACCTACTGGCAGGCGCCTGACCTGTATAATGAAATGAGCCCTTTCAGCAATGCTGATAAAATAAAAACCCCGATACTTTTGGTACATGGAGAAATGGATGACAACACCGGCACATATCCTATACAAAGTGAACGTATGTTTAATGCGATAAAGGGAAATGGCGGCACAGTAAAATTTGTAAGCCTGCCCTACGAAGCACATGGCTACCGTGGCCGGGAAAATATTTTACATACACTGGCCGAGCAGTTTAACTGGCTGGAGAAATATGTAAAGAACCAGGAGAAGAAGATGGAAGAGAAGAAAGCGTTTTAATTTTTTAACTACTTAATTAAAGAAGCCAGATCGATTTATTTCGGGCTGGCTTTTTTGTTTGCCAGTTATAGTGCTACTATCAACAATAGCTGAGCAAAAGAATCGTCCCATTTCCATTTATCTTTGCCCCATGGCAGAAGATTTACAGATCATTACCGGTAATAAAGCCGAACAATACCAATCACTCCTTCCGCAGATAAAAGGTTTACTGGATGGCGAACCAGATTTGGTAGCTAATATGGCTAATGTAGTAGCGGCATTAAAAGAACAGTTTGGCTGGTTTTGGGTGGGCTTTTATGTGGTTAAGAATGATGAATTGGTATTAGCCCCTTTTCAAGGTCCCGTTGCCTGTACCCGGATAAAAAAAGGAAGAGGGGTTTGCGGCAGCAGCTGGGCACAGGCCAAAACATTGATTGTTCCGGATGTAGAGAAATTTCCGGGGCATATTGCCTGCAGCAGTTTATCCAAATCAGAAATTGTAGTGCCGGTTATCCGCAATAATGAAGTAGTGGCTGTACTGGACGTTGACAGCTGTGAATATGATCAGCTTGATACCACTGACCAACAATATTTAGAAGCGATTATCCATCTCATTGAATTCTGATTCCTCATGCCAACTATTTCCATTACTGTTTCCGGAAAAGTACAGGGAGTTTATTACAGACAAAGTGCTAAAGAAAGAGCTATTGAGTTGTCCATTACCGGAACAGTAAAAAATCTGCGGGATGGCAGTGTACACATCATCGCTACCGGTACAAAAGAACAATTGGATGAATTAACCAACTGGTGCCGCAAAGGCCCTGTCCGTGCTGTTATCGATACTATTGAAGTAAAAGAGTTATCACTTCAATTATTCGAACGGTTTAGTATTGAAAGATGAAAATTTTCAAACAGAGGAAAGGAGGCCACAGAGAATACATTAATAGGATACTAACCTCTGCGTTCTCCTTTCCTCTGCGTGGTGTATTATTTTAAATTGGAGAGCATATCCTTCGTCATGGCTGCCAGATCATATTCTTCTTTCCATCCCCAATCATTTCTGGCTACCGTATCATCAATGCTTTGCGGCCAGCCGTCGGCAATGGTCTGGCGGTAGTCTGGCTTGTAAGAAATGGTAAAATCAGGAATATGTTTTTTAATAGCCGCTGCAATTTCTTTGGGAGAAAAACTCATACCTGATACATTGTAGGAAGTGCGGATTTTAATTTTATCTGCCGGTGCTTCCATTAGTTCGATAGTTGCTTTAATAGCATCCGGCATATACATCATCGGCAGGTACGTATCTTCTTTTAAAAAACATTCATAGGTTTTTTCATCCAGTGCTTCATGAAAAATTTCTATGGCATAATCAGTAGTACCTCCACCAGGTGCTGATTTATACGAAATCAAACCAGGATAACGGATGCTCCGAACATCCACACCAAAACGGTGATGAAAATAATTGCACCAGAATTCTCCGGCATATTTGCTGATACCATACACCGTGGCCGGTTCAATCACTGTTTGCTGCGGGCAATTCTTTTTCGGTGAAGTGGGACCAAACACAGCAATAGATGATGGCCAGTACACTTTGTGTAATTTTTCTTCTCTTGCAATGTCCAGTACATTCAATAGGCCCTGCATATTCAGGTTCCATGCAAGACCGGGGTTTTTCTCACCAGTGGCAGAAAGAATGGCTGCGAGTAAATATATCTGTGTTACATTTTGCCGTATCACCTGCACATGCAGCATTTCCTTATTCATTACATCAAGGCTTACATACGGACCGGTGCCTTCGAGTAAAGGATTTTGCTCCCGCAGGTCAGAGGCAATCACATTCGCATTGCCATATAGTTTACGAAGGGCCAGTGTAAGCTCTACTCCTATTTGACCTGATGCGCCAATGACGAGGATTTTTTCTTTAACCATAGTAGCTGAATAAAGGCACAAGATACAAGAATCAAGGCACAAGGGTAACAGTGCAAAGCTGCTTACTTATTCTATATCTCTTGTGCCTTACGCCTACCATCTTATCTTTGCCGGATGGAAAAGTTTTTGAAAGATTTATTTGCCAATCAACCGTATGACGAAAACAATTTCTTCTTACTGGCGGGCCCTTGTGTGGTAGAAAGCGAAGAACTGATTATGGAAGTAGCAGAAAAAGTTTCGGGCATTTGTAAAAGGCTGGGCATCCCGTATGTTTTTAAATCATCGTATAGAAAAGCTAATCGCACCAGTGGCACTTCTTTTACCGGTTTGGGTGATGAAGTGGCAATGAAGATGCTGCAAAACACAGGCAAAAAATTCTCGTTGCCTATTGTTACAGATATACATTCACCGGAAGAAGCAAGAATAGCCGCCGAGTATGTTGACATATTACAAATCCCTGCTTTCCTTTGCCGCCAGACAGATTTATTAATAGCCGCTGCGGAAACCGGAAAAATAGTGAATGTAAAAAAAGGACAATTCTTAAGTGGTGAAGCGATGAAGTTTGCCGTAGATAAAATAAAGAAAGCCGGTAATGATAAAATTATGCTGACCGAAAGAGGTACTACTTTCGGCTACCAGGATTTGGTGGTTGATTATAGAAATATTCCTGCAATGAAAGCACATGGTGTACCTGTTGTGATGGATGTTACCCATGCCTTGCAACAACCCAATCAAACAAGTGGTGTAACGGGTGGCAACCCGCAATTGATTGGTACGATTGCAAAAGCTGCTATTGCTTCCGGTGCAGATGGATTATTTATTGAGACACATCCCCACCCCTCCAAAGCATTGAGTGATGGAGCCAATATGCTGCAACTGGATTTGCTGGAAGGATTGTTAGAACAATTAGTGAAACTTAGAAATGCGGTTATATAAAAAAAAGAATATCCCGTCTGTTGACGGGATATTCTTTTTAGTTCTTTATTTCTCTTAATCTATCAGACTTTATCTTAAATCCACTTCCTCTACACCGGGATATTTGCTCTTATCAAAAACAAACTGGTTGTCTGCCAAAGCAGCATTTGTTTTCATAGTGCTAACAGTATAAGAATAACGGTTGCCGGCATTCTCTAATACTTTAGTACTGTAAATTGTTTTGGCTGCTTTATCTACCTGCACATACACTTTATGAAAAGGCTTGCTTTTATCAAGCGGGGTCATTTCTATTTCCTGGATGGTTTTTGTACCTATTTTCTTTTCACCATTCAGAATGTAACGGAAGTCTTTATCGTAGAAATTAGTAAACAACTTTT
>JANMFO010000358.1:0-1546 GCA_031374245.1 Chitinophagaceae bacterium
ACGGCGACAGCAAGGGAGCAGCCACACCAAAGTTGGGTGTACCTGTACTAAGTGTCAATTTTGTTTTCTTCCAGTCAATTCCGGTTGTTTGTGTCAATGATGCCTTATACACCATTTTCACCTTATTGGTTTTTGAATTCACCCGGATATCGTAGATAGGTGTCCAACCAGCATTGGTAGTGTAGTAAGATAAGGAAATCGGAATCTCCTGTACTGTCTTGCATAGCACCTGCAATATCACCTGTCCGTATGCCTTTGCAGTTATTGGAACTACTGTTGTCATCAAACCAATTTTCTTACGGAACTCTTCTATCCGTTTATTCTGTGCTTTTATATTCTGGTTGTGATTATAAATATTTGTCTTCGATGTCGAAATCTTTGTATTGTAGTATTCCAACAGCTTTAGCACTTCATCACTGGTAATTGTTTTATTGCCGCTACTGCTGATGGTGGTTTCAATCAGCAAACCGGTTTTCGTTAATATTTCCTGGTCTATTACAATCAGGTTATCAATCCGGCTGATATCTTTTAGCACCAATGCAATACTGTCTTCCAGCCTTTCCACTTCTTTACTTTTAAGAACCGGCGGTCTTACCGGGTAAAACACATTGTACTTATGCGACAATAACGCTACATCTTCCGGCACACTTATCTGCAAACTGTTAATGTCAACATTTGTACTAAGTTGATTAATGACGATTGTTTTAGTACCACCATCCACTTTTACTTTCGATTGATGGGTCAGTTCTGCACCGTAACCAAAATATACCGTAGCATTATTAATAGTTGCATCTGCACGGGCCGTATCTGTACTTTCACGGTTCAGGCTTTGGGCTTTCATTACGGCACAAAATGATACCACCCCGATTGTCAGGAGAATTTTTTTCATGGCTCTTTTATTTTCTTTACTGATGCAGGAAGAGATGCGGTTACATAAACCCGGTAAAAAGATTATTTAGCCAGCAGTAGTACTACTATCAGCTTCGTTGCGTCGCACCCTTAAGGGTTCTGTTCGCTGTTGAGCATTTTGTGAGTTCATCAAAAATCAATCTTTGGTTATATAAGCTGTTGGCAAAATATTTAAACAGTCTATCCACTTACCTGAAACCTTGCCCTCACTTCCTTATTTTTGTCTCCCATGTCAAAAACAGCCTCTTCCGATACACCAATGATGCAGCAGCACCGGGCTATCAAGCAGAAGTACCCGGATGCGATATTACTGTTCCGGGTGGGTGATTTTTATGAAACCTTTGGTCAGGATGCAGTAGTGGCTTCGCAGGTGCTGGGTATTACACTCACCAAAAGAAATAACGGGGCTGCTTCTTCATCAGAACTGGCAGGTTTTCCTCATCATGCTCTTGATACCTATTTACATAAATTGGTCAGGGCTGGTCATCGTGTGGCCATCTGCGACCAACTGGAAGACCCCAAACAAGCCAAAGGCATTGTTAAAAGAGGTGTGACAGATATGGTAACACCAGGAACGACAGTCAATGATAAATTACTCGAACATCATACCAATAATTTTCTGGCCGCTGTTCATTTT
>JANMFO010000365.1:0-7658 GCA_031374245.1 Chitinophagaceae bacterium
CTGGCTTTTGTGCCTAATATGATAATAGCTTATTTTATGACAAGGGCAAAACCCCGGTTGTCATAAGTCTTTAGGCTTTGGTATATGTTAAGTAAAAAATTGCAGGCTTTTGTTGATGTTTTCTTCCTCCAACCGAAAGAACTAAAATTTTCTTTCATTAAGTTTGCCAAAAAAAACTCAATGAAAAGCCTTGCTGCTTTAATAAACGACTTTGAAAATAAGCTCCCATTTTTTGAGCAAAAAAAGGAAGCTGTATCACAAGTAACGGTTGGCTGGCATGTAGAACATAGCTTGCTGGCATTAATTAAAATGATAACAGCTGTTGAACATTCAACCCCGGCTGATTATAAATGGAAATTCAATCTAAAACGATCTATCGTTTTAGGGCTGGGAAAAATTCCAAGGGGTAAAGCCAAAGTACCAGATTCTGTAAAACCGGCTGCAGAAATAAGTTTGGCTAATATTAAAGGTTTAATGGAAAAGGCAATACAGAAGGCAGAGTTATTTGAAAAGTTAAGTCAGGATAAGTTTTTTACTCATCCTGTTTTTGGTGATGTTCAGTTAAAGCAGGCCCGCAGGATAATTGCTATACATACACATCATCACATTAAAATTATCGACGACATTATAAAGGGTTAGTAATTTCCTGCCACTTTTGTTCGTGTTTGTACAAGCCACTTACTTTTTATCAGGTTCTACACATTCATTTTCAAGTGTATATAATAAATCATGACCAGTGGTTTTGCCCGTTCTGAAAATTATCCTACCTTTTTACTTCATCAAAACCACTTAACGTTATGAAAAATATTTTTCTTCTTTTGTCAGTTGCTGTTTGCAGCATTTTCATTTCCTGTAATGGTGGCGGCGGTATGACTGCCACAGCCAAAAAAAATATGGAAGTTAATGATGCCATCATGAAAGCCTATGAGACAGGTGATTTCGGTAAAATGGGCGATTATATTGCTGCCGATGCTGTAGACCATGGCGGTGAGAAGGGTGATGTAAAAGGGCTTGAGAATATTGTTAGCCAAATGAAACAATACCGTGAACAGATGCCTGATATGAAATCGACTATGACAAAAAGCCTTGCGGATGATGAATATGTTTTTACCTGGGCAAAAGTGTCAGGAACAATGGGCGGTAAATCAACGGAAATGTCAAGCGTAGATGTTTCAAAATTTAAAGATGGTAAAGCCGTAGAGCATTGGATATTTATGGATCCTAATGATATGATGAAGATGATGCAGTCAATGCCACCGCCAGCCGTTGATACTATGTCAACGAAGTAGGAAAGTAAAGCATAAAAAATGACAGGTTTGTGAAAACACAAACCTGTTTTGTTTGCGGGTTGGTTATTCTGTGTCACCCGATTCAATAAGAAAAAAAACTTCTCCCAGCCGTGTCTGATAAAGCCGACACGGGGTACATTTATATTAATGAAATACCATAGACAAATTTTTATTTTTTTCTTTATTGCAACTGTTGTTCAGTTAAAGGCTCAGCAAAACTGTAACCTGCACATTGTAACAAGTCCCGATAATTATATGATGGCCTTTCCATTTCAATTTGAAGTAAACGGTAAACATTATAAACTAAAAGCCGGGCAGTGCCTTGAATTAAAACTAAACGCAGACAGTGTGAACATTGTAATGAAGGATAAACGGTGGGTGAAAAATGAAACGGTGGATTTACATACAAAAGCAGAAGAAGATATATATGTTAGAATATTCTGGGGCTGGAAACAAAATGACAGGAAAAGGATACGGTTTTTTGCAGAGGCTATCTGTAAATCCTGCTTTGATGAATACAAGCAGAAATGTAAAAAGGAATTAACTGAGTAAGCCGTAGTATATATTAACTTTCACATCGTTGTTTGTAAGAGAGACTGCTAACCCGACAGTAGTTTCAAAATAATAAATAGGTTTCCCGTTATTTTCCTAACTTACTGTAACCAACAATGACAATTCATCCCTCTGATTGCTGCAAGTCAATTCTCACCCTCTGAGTTTTATTCACCACCTAATCATTTCTACATGAAAAGAAGAAATTTTATCTACAGTTCATCACTCATTGCTATGAGTATGGGAGTATTTGGAAAGATCAAATGGGATGGTCACGCCTATGTTGGCGAAGATCCAACCACCACTGATATTCTTGGACCATTTTATCGCCCAGGTGCACCGCTTCGTACAGAATTGGTACAACAGGCAACAAAAGGACAGTTGCTTCATTTCAGTGGAACTGTTTTTGCAAAAGATGGTAAAACGCCGCTTAAAAATTCATTGGTCGAAATATGGCATTGTGATGAAAATGGGGTGTATGATAATACCTCTGATGATTATATCTATCGGGCTTCATTCAAAACCGGGAACGATGGAAAATATCATTTCAAAACTATCCTGCCTGTTCCTTACATGGTTGGCGCCGAAACAACAAGGCCGGCACATATTCATATGCGTATCTCCGGTAACACACAGCAGGATCTTGTAACACAGATTTATTTTAAAGGAGATGAGCATATTTCCAAAGACGAGAGTGCCGGAGATCCCAGATCACTAAACCGCATTCTCGAATCTTCAACCAACAGCAAGAACGAAAAAGTGGTGAAGTTTGATATTGTGTTGAAAGATGAGTATGTACTTGATGCTACTGCGTTCAAAAAAATTACAGGCTTATATCAGATGAAAGATAAATCGCTGGTGGAATTTTATAAACAGGGCGACCAGCTTTTTGCGAAAATAAATGGACAGATTATGGAAGCCATGGATTATAAAGGCAATAACAGTTTTGAAGGCGGACTGGGCAGGGTAAAAACACAATTTGAATTTCCAGCTGGCGCAGCCGTTAAAGTGAAAGTGAGTTATATGGAAGGCCCGGGCAAGTTTTTTACTATTGAAGGAGATAAGACGCTTAAATATCCGGCTTAAACCTGCTTGACTCCGTCTATGAAGTCTCCTGAACCAATAGAAAAAATAAGGTACTGGCAGTTAGTTGCAGACTAACTGCCAGTACCATTTTCTGTAAAGGCTCTCCGAATCATCAATCCTTAAATTTTAAAGAGTAACTGCTTATTTGGCAGATTATATATAAATGGTGCTGTCTTTGCAATTCTCAATATTGTAACTTTTAATAACCAATTATGGAAATCGAAATCTTCACTTTATCCGACTTTGCACAAGACAATAATTCAAAACTGACAATCGTAGGCACTTTTGATAGTATAAATGCTAAACAATTTCCGGTGCAGCATCCGGCTTGTGCTATTGCCTGCCGTATACGGTTTGGTAGTAAAGAAGTGGGAAGTCATGATTTTAAATTAAGATTGATTGATACAGCGGGTAAAGAAACTATTCAACCGATAGAAGGCAATATCAATATTGGTACACCACCCAACGGCCAATTTACTTCCATTAATATTGTTATCAACTTTAATCAACTGCAATTTGCTGCAGCAGGCCGTTATTCTTTTGAATTGTATATAGATGGTGATTGGAAATCGGGGCTGCCATTATTTTTAAACAAAGTGGGTTAGCTTTTTGTTTAGATACTATTAATTCAGTTAATAGGTTAATCATGTAAATTTTTATAATTTTATTTGCATTTTTACTATTCATTCTCTTGCTAATTGAGAATTTTTCAGTACATTTGCATTTCAAATCTGAGTATATCAGCATGCATGCTGCGGATGATTGAATTCAACACTTCTTCTAACGATTCTTAGTGTTTTTCTCCCGGTTTATTGCTCAGAAAATATTTTGTAATTTATTAAACCATAATATCATGAGAATTGATGAGATGCCATCTATTGTACAGATGGAGCCAGAAGTATTAACAAACCTAGTAAGAGAAGTAAAGGAAACACTGGCTACAGACATTGAAATGCCTGAAGCAAAAAAGCGGCTGTTCACTTCAGCTGACATGTGGAATATTCACAGGAATGCAAGAACTGCACAAAGCCGTTTTCGCAGGTAATTGTATATAGTAATCCGTTTCCAATCAAATGTAATGCTGGGCATATCCGATAAGGGAATGGCCAGCATTTTTTATTATTGAGAATCTGTATTTTACATATTTCGGGTAATAAATTCTTCTCTTTTCACTTGCATGAAACCTTTACCTGTCGTATCTTTGCAGCGCAAATAAGCTGAGCATCGCACCTAACTGCTTAGAACGTATCTGACACCAGCTACACAGCTTGCCTCCTGGTTCTCTTACTTCCGATTCGCTCAGATGATTAATTAACGACAGATAAAAAAGGAGTTATTATGAATAGCATTATTATGCCCGAAACTGTACAGTTAAACGAAGAGATTATAGAACAACTGTCACTGGAAGTAATGGAAACATCGGTTATTGAAACCAACGTTAACAACAATAAGAAAAAATTCACGGCAGCGGATATGTGGAACAGGCATAAAAACAGACGCTCCGCCAGTTCTATGCTACGCAGATGGGATTTGAATTAATTGAAATGAGCTTCTGATTTGGGCCATTTTGTTTAATCTACTTTTCCTTTTACAAAAAGCAAACTGGATAGTGCCATCATAGCACCGTATGCTTTAAACGCAGCTTCGTATTCGCCACCTTCTATTTTTGCCAGGGGAAAAAAGAATAGTAAACCTGTTATTATAAGGAGTAGGATCAAACTCCAGCGGGCAAATTCATTCTTTACTGGGGCCTGGGCAATAGCATAGGTGTACCCCATTGTTGACGCAAATACACCGCCAACACCAAAGGTTACAATAAATGCTGCAGTGGAATAGAAACGGGAGTAAAGCACGGCCAATACAATGTCAAATAAACTGACAATAATAAATAGCACCACAATTACAACCAGGCAAGTGAATAATGCTCTGATATTTCCGGAAAACTTCATGAAAGGAAGGTAAATAATTTCTCTTTAAATTTTTTGCCGCCTAATTTCTCCAATCTTATACTTTTGTAGCCACTAAAACAAAGATGTGGCAAAAACTGACAACCCATTAATGACCAATTCTTACCATGAACTGGTAAAGCAAACATTCAATTTTCCACAGGAAGGTATTGAAGTAGAAGACGGCAATCTCTATTTCAATGGCCTTGATTTGCGGGCATTGATAGCTAAATATGGCACTCCGTTAAAGTTGACTTACCTGCCAAAAATTGGTATGCAGATTAAAAAAGCAAAGACAATGTTTGCCAATGCTTTTAAAAAGCATAAGTACGAAGGCAAATATTATTATTGCTATTGCACCAAAAGTTCGCATTTCAGCTTTATAGTAGAAGAGGCATTGAAGAGTGAAATTCACCTGGAGACCTCTTATGCTTACGATATAGAAATTATCAAGAAGCTGTATGCTAAAAAGAAAGTCACCAAGGACATTCATATTATCTGTAACGGGTTTAAGCAAAAAGGTTATACCCGTCGTATTGCAAGTTTACTTAATTCTGGTTTCAGCAACGTAATTCCGGTACTGGATAATAAAGAAGAGTTGAAAGATTATGCTACTTCGGTAAAAGTTCCTTTTAAACTGGGCATCCGTGTAGCGGCAGAAGAAGAACCGAATTTTCCTTTTTATACATCTAGATTGGGTATAAGAGCCAAAGACATCCTGGAGTTTTATGTTGACAGGATAGAGGGATATGAAAGCAAGTTTCAATTGAAGATGCTCCACATTTTTTTAAACAAGGGCATTAAGGATGATATTTATTACTGGAGTGAATTGAATAAAGTCATCAACCTGTATTGCCAGTTAAAAAAGATTTGCCCTGAACTGGACTCTATCAATATCGGTGGTGGGTTCCCTATAAAACATTCACTGGGCTTTGAATACGATTACCAGTTTATGATTAATGAGATTGTCCGCAATATTAAAACTGCCTGTAAAAAAGCGAAAGTACCGATGCCTAATATCTATACGGAATTCGGCAGCTATACAGTAGGGGAGAGCATGGCACATATTTACAGTGTAATTGCGGAAAAGGTGCAGAACGACCGGGAAACATGGTATATGATTGATTCATCTTTCATCACTACACTACCAGATACCTGGGGAATTGGAGAAAAATTCCTGATGCTTCCGGTAAATAAATGGGATGGAGATTATCAACGGGTGGTACTTGGTGGTATTACCTGTGATAGTCATGATTATTATGATTCTGAAGAACATATTAATGAAGTGTTCCTGCCAAAAACCAACGGAGATGCGGAACCTTTATATGTTGGTTTCTTCCATACCGGGGCCTATCAGGATCAGATAAGTGGCTATGGCGGAATTAAGCACTGTTTAATTCCTTCACCCAAGCATGTAATTGTTGGAAATGATAAAAATGGGAAACTGGTTGACTGGTTGTATGCAAAAGAACAGTCAGCTCAGAGCATGTTAAAAATACTTGGTTATAAATAATAACTAAAAAGCAAAAAGTAAAAGCCTTTTTGAATATTCAAAGAGGCTTTTACTTTAAAAGAATTATTAATTCTTAATTATCAATTACAATTATTTACCGCCTTCCCCGGCTGTATCGTTTCCAATCATTGTATTCCCATTTGTTGTAACTAACCCTGCTTAAATAACTTCTGTCTAGATAAAAACGATTGTCATAACCTTTCCAGTAAGTATATCCCTGAGGACTACGGTGGTAGAACCGCCCATCAGGTGTTTGTTTCATTACAAAACCTGGTGTAGGGCTGATGATAAGTGAAACGGAATTGTAGTAACGTGGTGGGGGAGGTGGTGCAGGATTGCGGTATGTTTTTTCTTTAGTTGCGTACACCCTGCTGGGGTCGCAACTGGTAAAAATGAATGCCGCAGATAATACTGCAACTGTTGATAAGAGAAGAGTTCTTTTCATGCGTCTTGATTTTAAGATTTAGAAAATGTAGATTGATTAATGAGAACACCTTTTGACAACCGTATTTGGTTTGTTATTTTTCTCTGGTTCGTTTAGTTCTTATTTCACCGGGTTTGCTGCTTTTGGCAACAGGCTCACTTTCTACTGGAATATTTTTTTTATCGGCAACAGGAATTGTTTTTGAAACTGAAGCCTTGACAATTGTATCAGCATTTGCAGGTAAATTAATAGCCAGGTTATCCAACGCTACTGAGCTGGTAGCAGTATCTCTTCCCATAATAGCATCGGTTGATACCATATTTTCAGCATTGGGTTCTAACTTATCCAGTTCCAAAAACCGGAGAACCAGTACCTGGCTATCCTTTACAACCGGCATTCGGGGAGCAAACAGTTTGCTGGTGTAATCTTTACTGGCCGCACAACTTGCTGCGAGGGCCACTATCATCATCAGCATCACCGCTTGTACTATTCTGGATATTTGCATGGCTATAGGTTTTATTTTTATTGGTAAATAAATCCAACGCATTTATAAACCAATTCATTTGCCATAAAATCATAAAATCTTTTAGCATGAAATATTTTCTGATAGTCTTAACATTAGTACTGTGTGGAATAAATACAAAAGCACAACTTGTCACGACCATGCGGGAAACTGCAGAAGACTCAGTGAAAGCAGTTATCAACAAATTATTTACAGGAATGAAGACGGCCGATGCTTCATTATTGAAAACATGTTTTGCAGATAGCATGATACTTTAAACTATTTCAAGAGACAAAGCAGGTAAGCTGGTAGTGAAGAATGAAGACCCGGCAGGTTTTATTGATTT
>JANMFO010000371.1:0-15313 GCA_031374245.1 Chitinophagaceae bacterium
TTTAATAATGATCAAAAAAATTAAACTGACAACCTGTTTGTTTTGCGGACTTGTAACTTCTACTTCATTTTTTGCCCAGCAACCAGCTTCGCCTTTACATGCTTCTTTTGAAACTTACCGGAAGATGAAGGAGGAATCGAAGTATAAATTGGATTGGGTTTCATTAGGTCCCACGGTTAATTCGGCAAGGGCTGATGTGGTGCAGGTAGATCCTGATGATCCTGCAACCATGTACGTTGGTTTTGGATCAGGTGGTGTATGGAAGACTACTAATAATGGTAACAACTGGAGATGCATTTTTGAAAACCAGTCTTCACTTGGTATTGGAGATATGGAAATGGCTCCATCTAATCCATCTATTATTTATGTTGGCACTGGTGAGAACCTTAAGAAACCCAGAAACTTCACATTGCCCGGAACAGGTATGTATCGTTCAGACGATGCAGGTATAACATGGAAACATATTGGTTTGGAAGATTCATGGTCGATTGCTGAAATAGCCATTCACCCTAAAGATCCCAATATTGTTTTTGTAGCAGTAGTTGGACATTTATGGAGCAAGAATAAAAACAGAGGTTTATACAGAACGTTGAATGGTGGCAAAACATGGGAACAGGTTTTGTATAAAGATGATATGACCGGTGCTAATGATGTTGTTATCAGTTCAACCAATCCGCAAATAATGTATGCCTCTTTATGGGAAGTGTACCCGGGAACCAGCGGGAAAAACAGTGGTGTTTATAAAAGTAACAATGGCGGAAAAACATGGAGCCCCTGTTTAAATGGATTACCCTCCGGACCCAGGGTAGGCAGGATTGGTCTTGCTGTTTCATTTACCAATCCATCAAAAGCTTATGCATTGGTTGATAATCTTTCTGATCCTAAAAAAGATGCTGCCGAATTATATAAAACTATTGACGGAGGAGTATCATGGACAAAAACACATACAAATTCTCTTAAAATATTTGGAGGTATAGGCTGGTATTTTACTGATGTTTATGTAAATCCCAAAAATGATGAAGAGGTATTTGCGTTAGGTATCAGGCTTGCACATAGTACTGATGGAGGAAAAACATTTTCGCTGGTGGGTGGAAAAGTAAGTCGTAAAACACCCGGTGATGCAAAAGGACTTCATCTTGATCAATGTGAATTATGGATTGATCCTAAAAACCCAAATCATCTGGCATTGGGAAATGATGGCGGTTTTTATGTCAGTTATGACAAAGGAATTTCATGGGTTCATTATAACAATATTCCCACCGGGGAATTTTATGACCTGACAATCGATCAATCAACTTATACAATTTATGGTGGCACACAGGATAATGCTACTGTTTTCGGTCCGGCAAAAGAAATTAACACTGATTTTCCAGATACCTGGAAATACATTTGGATAGACCCCTGGGATGGGGGAGATGGATGTGTAACCCAGGTTGACCCTGTTGATAATAACATTGTTTATTATAGCTCGCAACATGGAGGAATAGTCAGGTACGACAAACGCCAAGATTCAGTAAAGAGAATAACGCCAGGATTTCCAAAACAAAGTAAGGATACACTTGTCTTCAATTATATGACGCCCTACTTTATTTCACCACATCAAAGCAAGACATTGTATCATGGGGGAAATTTTATTTTTAAAAGTACTAACAGGGGAGATGACTGGCAGGTTATAAGCCCCAATCTTTCTGTTTCCTCTTTTACTGAAAAAAAATCTTTTGCTACAGGGGCAGTGATTGAATCGAAAATTGAAAAAGGTTTATTGTATGCAGGAACAGACAAGGGAGCTTTTTGGGTTTCAACGAATGACGGGAAAAACTGGGAAGAAAATTCAAACGGGCTTGCAAACAATTATATCCGCAGCATTTGCCCCTCCCGTTTTGCAAAGGGAAGAGTATATCTTGCCATGACAGGTATCAACTATGATGATCTTCATAGTTACTTATATGTTTCTGAAGATGATGGCAAAAACTGGCGGTCCATCTCCGTCGGCTTGCCGGATGAACCAGTTAATGTGATACTTGAAGATCCAACCAATGAAAATATTTTATATGCCGGTGGATTGCGGGGAGTTTATATTTCTACAACCCGTGGAAGAACCTGGTCATGCCTCGGCAACTATATGCCGGATGTTGCAGTTGCTGATCTTGAAATTTACGAACCAGCGATGGAATTAGTTGCAGCAACCCACGGCAGAGGAATATATAAAATCAACCTTCAGCAAATTCAGCAAATGGTAAATGAAAATTTGTCAGCAGGCAATGATTATTTATTTAAAATTCCTGAAGCTAAACGTCCGTTGTTTAGTTCATGGGGTGGTGAACCCGACTATAGAACAGTGGAGAAAACACCTGTTTGCTTTTGGCTGAAACAGGCAAAAGTAATTACGCTGTCGTTGCGGGATACAGCTGATAAAGAAATTTGGAAATTTTCTATACAAGGAAAAGAAGGATTTAATCAATATCGCTGGAACCTGGTTGTAAGTAAAGAGCAAAGTGATTTACCTTATTTTGTGCATTATGAAAAATTTTTAAAAGCAGGAAACTATACTTTGAAGATGAATGCAAATGGAACAGAACTTCAAAGACCTTTTATTGTTACTAATTGCCAGCGTTTACAACAGTAATTTTTTTCTCATTCGCAGATGTTTCTCCGCCCCGGTTGTCGCATTGTTCAATAAGCAAATAAAGTTGAATAATAGTCCTGTGCTTGCATCTCATTACTATGCATAAAAAAACCGATGATTTTGTATCATCGGTTTCCTAATAAACAAGTATAAAATTAATTAGCCATCATTGCCTGTGATTCTTCGTAAGTAGGCCCATACATACCGGGTACTTTATTACCAGAGGCTCTCAGGTGTGCTACCAGCTCTCCACGGTGATGATATAAGTGATTAAAAAGAAAACCTCTTACTACCTGTATTTTGGGCATAGCCGGCATAATATCCTGCCCGCCCATTTGCATATGCCAGGTATTAAAAAATTTAGATTCATCTGCATTTTCCAATACAGTTGTTGCGGTGGCAATATTTTCTTCCAGCTTACTAACAATATTAGAAGCTTTGCTGATATCGCCTTTATCATATTTATAACTACCCATATCAAAAACATCCTGGTTAAAAGTAGGAGCAAACCAGTTATATACTTCTGCAATATGAGAAGCTAATTGCCCGACCGACCATAAATGCGGTTGCGGTCTGTACCCTAACGCAGAATCAGGAATGGCATTTAAAAGTTTACGGGTGTTTTCTGCCTCATACAAAAACTCACCCATGAGTGATTGCTTTATCATAGTTGTAAAATTTTAGACAGTAAATTTAGGACAATAAAGGGGGGTGAATAAATATTTTTTTCTGTTCCCCTATGGCAGATTTTGGTACAAAATCTGCCACCGCACAAGTGGCACATAAAAAGGGGCAACACTATTTCCTGCCCAATTTATTTAAATGTTAAACTCCTGCAGATTTACCTGCGCTGTTTCTGCAAATACGTATTTTCATTTTGAAAATTCACTCAATATGAAACTGCTTATCCTCTTACTATTGTTTTCAAAACAATGTTTTGCTCAAACTATTACTGCTAAACAGGCCCAAAATCTTTCTAAAGAAATTGCGGGCTGTATAAAGAAAAACTCCATTTTCAGGGATTCGTTAAACCTTGAAAGCATAGAAAAAGATGTTGAACAGCACATTGACACATTTGATACCTATAAAGAAGTGGGTTATTATTACACCCGGCAATTACATAAGGCAGGGGATAAACATTCTTTTTATGTTCATAAAAGCACCCTGGAGAATTTTTCCCAAAAGCAAAAAGATAAAATTGGTTTTAGTGATCAATTGCTGGACGGGAATATTGGTTACTTAAATATTCCTGGGTTTTTAAGTACAGACAATAATGTTGTTAATGATTTTGCCAACCAGATACATAATACCATCCGTAAATTAGACAGCAGTGAAAATATTAATGGATGGATTGTTGATTTACGGAATAATGATGGAGGAAATATGTGGCCCATGGTACTTGGCTTAAATCCATTAATTGGAAATGATGTGCCGGGTTATTTTAAAAATGCAGGGCAAAAGAATTTGGGTGAATGGAAAACTACCTCACCGTTTAATGGTGTTACAATTAAAGCGCCTTACCAGCTAAAAAAAACAGGTGCTAAAATTGCTGTGTTGTACAGTAAACGTACAGCCAGCAGCGGGGAGGCGACTGCTATTTGCTTTATTGGTAAACCTAATACAAAATCATTTGGAGAAGTAACAGCGGGGCTTACTACCGGCAATAAACTATTTTATTTGAGTGATGACAACATTTTTGTACTGGCGATAAGTTGTGAGCTGGATAGAAATAAAAAAATGTATTCGGGCAGCATAACGCCGGATGAACTGATCGAAAAACCGGAGAATGACAATGTTTTACAACAGGCAAAAGCATGGCTGAAGGAATAAAATATATTTTTGCTGCAGCCCCCTGGAATCTTCTCATTTAATTGCCGATTTAGTATAAATTGCTATAAAATAATTTACTATGTCACAAAAGAAAATCATTGCTGTTTTCGGTGCCACCGGCGCACAGGGTGGAGGACTTGCCCATACTATCTTACAGGATAAAAATTCTGAATTTGCTGTACGGGCCATTACAAGAGATACAAATTCAGACAAAGCCAAAGCATTGGCAGCAATGGGAGCTGAAGTAGTAGCAGCTGACGTTGATGATCCGGAAAGTATCCGGAAGGCAATGGAAGGAGCTTACGGTGCTTATTGTGTTACCTTTTTTTGGGCACACTTTTCACCGGAAAAAGAAATGACCCAGGCAAAGTATATGGCCGAAGCTGCAAAAGCAGCCGGTCTGAAACATGTGATTTGGTCAACCTTGGAAGATACAAGGAAGTGGGTGCCGCTGGAAGATAACCGTATGCCAACCTTGTTGGGAAAATATAAAGTACCTCATTTTGATGCAAAGGGGGAAGCGAACCAATATTTTATTGATGCAGGAGTGCCCACCACTTTCCTGCTGGCTTCTTTTTATTGGGATAACCTGATCTATTTCGGTGCAGGGCCAAAAAGAGGAGCGGATGGTGTATTAGCAATTACTTTCCCGATGGGAAATAAAAAATTGTCAGGCATTGCAGCAGAAGATATTGGTAAATGTGCTTACGGTATTTTTAAGAAAGGCGCAGCAATGACGGGAAAAACCATCGGCATTGCAGGCGGCGAACCTACCTGCCAGCAAATGGCAGATGCACTAACAAAAGCTCTTGGTGAAGAAGTAAAATATAATGAAGTGCCACCGGATATTTACAGGAGCTTTGGTTTTCCCGGTGCGGATGAGCTTGGAAATATGTTCCAGTTTTATCGTGACTTTGAAGAAGATTGCTGTTCCGCAAGGAATGTTCATTTTTCAAAAGAACTGAATCCTGCATTGCAATCATTTGAAATGTGGCTGGCTGACAATGCAAAAAAGATACCATTGGAATGACCTTAATAATTAAAGCCACCGAAAAAGACTGTCAATTACTTTCTGAACTTGCAAAACTCACTTTTATAAAATCACTTGGAAGTAGTGCTGAATCAGAAGATATAAATTTTTAGTTGCTGAAAAGTACAGTGATGCCATTTTTAAACAGGAATTAATCGATCCAAAAAACGTTTACCTTATTATTTATCATGATAACCGTACAGCAGGCTACTTAAAAATTATTATGGACAGTCCGTATCCGGATAACAAAATAAAGAATATAGCAAAACTAGAAAGGATTTATTTATTGAAAGAGTTTTATAATTTGAAGTTAGGATTAGATCTTTTTAATTTCAACGCAGACCTTTCAAAACAAAACAAGCAAATGGGAATGTGGTTATTTGTATGGAAAGAAAATAAGCGGGCAGTAAATTTTTATAAAAAAATGGGTTTGCTATTATTGGACGCCATGATTTTAAAATCTCTGAAACTCATTCAAACCCAAACTATCAGATGTTTCTAAAATTCTGACAATTAAACAACTCTAAAATGGGAGCAATGACCACACAATTGAATTTATTAGTGAAGATGACACTGACTGCATGGGATGCCCAAAACAATTATCTGAAGAATTTGATAGGTGCATTATCAGATGAACAATTGTCAAAAGAAATTGCCCCCGGCAGAAATACAGGTACTTATCTGTTAGGGCATTTAATTGCCGTAAGTGATGCTATGTTACCTTTACTGGGTTTTGGTGATCGTTTATATCCTGCATTGGAAAATGTGTTTATCACCAGCCCCGATAAATCGGGACTGAATATGCCGGGTATTACTGAACTAAAAGAAAAGCTGGAAGCAATCAATGCAAAACTGGCAACACATTTCCAATCTGCGTCTGTTGCTGAATGGCTCGACAGGCATACAGCAGTATCACCGGAGGATTTTGCAAAAGAACCACACAGAAATAAGTTGAATGTTGTTATCAGCCGCACCAATCACATGGCAAATCACATTGGGCAAATGTTGTTGGTGAAATAATTTTTTCTGAAGTGGCAGAATTTCGATAAAAAAACTCGCTGTGGTTAATATCCTTGGCTTATCCAAGTATCTTCCTCCAACTACATAAATTTTGAGTTATCTTACTAATTTATAGGATGTCTGTCTTCACGGCAGCATAAATTATAAATCAGGTTATGGGGAAAATTCCGTTAAACAAAGACAGTGAATTTGTGGTAGGGGAAAATAAGGTACTGGATTATATCCTGGCTTCATTATTCTTTGCCCTTTTTTTATATGGATTGATTGATGCCATCCTCCAGCATTTTACAAAACTTACTTACCTGAGTTTTATTTACTCAATTGCATTGCTGCCGGCCATTTATTTTTTTAAGAAAGGTAAAAGCAACAGGGTTTATATCCGGATTAATAAAACAGGAATTTTCCAGGATGAGCAACTGGTAACCGGTTGGCCAAACTTGCTAAAAGCTTATATAACCCAAAAAGAAAGAGTCTTCAGTATCCAGGACAATTTTATTTTGTTGGTAGAGTACCTGAAAGACGATTCTGATAAGGGGTTTCGTCGCAAAATACCGCTGACCAATACACAGAACAAATCAGAGGAGGAAGTGCAGGAAGCGGTGCAATTTTTTTGGAAAGAATACAATAATAATTTTGGTATGTGAAATTTAATGAGTTTTATCGCTGCATGACACTTAAGCAAAAAATATATAACCATTACCTTCAGGTGATACAGGATAAAATAGCCGGGCTGCAAAAAATACTTGCCGATTTAAAGGAAAGTGGTACCAACGAAACAAAAAGCACAGCAGGTGATAAGCATGAAACCGCATTAGCCATGCTACAGATAGAACAGGCCAATGTAAGAGGACAACTTCAGGAAGCACAACAGCAACATTCTGCTTTGGAAAAAATAAATCCTGCGATAGTACCGGCTGTTATTGTACCTGGCAGCCTTATTAAAACCAACAAGGGTTATTTGTTTTTAAGTATTGCTGCTGGTAAAGCAGTTATTGAAGGGCATACGGTGATGGCACTTTCTCCGCAATCACCATTAGGTCAGCAATTAATAAAAGCAAATAAAGGTGAAGCGGTTACCATTAATAATACTATCTACACGGTTGAAAATATTGAGTAATTTTTTTGCTTCTTTGCACTGCTTGGTGCCAATATAAAAGAATACTAGTTTTTGGTCAGTGTAAAATTATATCTTTTGGTAACCTTGCGTGGTTGCCCATTACCTGCCAGCACCGGGTTCAGCCGCGGAGTATCAATGCTGAGCCTTTCTTTCAATTGTTCCTCCAGGAATTTATTTTCCGGTACCAGCAACACATTGGTAATGGCGACTTGTCCATTAGTAGCAATGGCGTAATCAACCGTTATAAAGTAATCCCCTTTATTAATCTTTTTAGAAGTAAGTACTTCTTGTTTCAAAGTACTTACAAGGGAATCTACAAATTCTTTCCAGAGCTTATTATTGTCTTTCGTTACTGCGGTAGTACCCACCGGAGCAACAACAGCATCAGCAGAATCGGGTTTAGTCGTCCATTTCTTTATCGAATCCATGGATAATGCAGCGGACATATTTTTTTCCTGAACAACAGGTTTCTTTTTGGTGCTGGTATCAATTTTTGTACTCAGGTCATCGCCTTTGCGCAGCACCGTATTTGAATCTGTTTTCAGCTTTCCGCCATACAGCGCATCTTTAAGTGACTGTGCATTTGCAGTAACCGTTGTTATCACTACTAAAAATAAAATGGCCTTTTTCATATTTCATTTATTTAAGGATGCAGATTGTTATCCCTTCCACTATGCAAGTTAAAGAGCAAAGATGTTAGCATCTTCATAATCTCTGCGGCGGCTAGCTGTCCGATAAAAGTAATACGCTATAATTGATGGAAGAAAACACCAACTATAGCGTAAGTGCCTGCCTGACTATTTCTTACTTATCCGGTATAAATTCCCCGAATCAGTAACGGTATAAAGGCTACCATTATAATAAACTATATCACGGAACCGTTCATTTTTATCTGTCAGCAGCCATTCTTCTCCCACCACTTTATTATCAACAATCACAAGCCTGGCTATGTGCTGACTGGCAAGTCCGCTAATGAAAAGGTTATTCTCCCATTCAGGAATGGTGTTTCCTTTATAAAAACTCATTCCGCCTGGTGCAATTACCGGATCCCAGTAATACACAGGTTGCTCCATACCTTCTTTCTGTTGTATTGAATCGCCGATTTTTTCACCACTATATTCAATACCGTATGTAATTACAGGCCAGCCATAATTTTTACCAGGCTTAATGATGTTGAGTTCATCACCGCCACGGGGGCCAAATTCAGCTTCCCACAAATCACCAGTCACCGGATGTATATCCAGGCTTTGAACATTACGGTTACCATACGAATATATCTCGGGCATAGCACCCTGCTGGTTGATAAACGGATTTCCTGGAGCAGGCTTGCCATCAGGCGTTATCTTAAAAATTTTTCCTAATCCTGAAGAAAGTGATTGTGCCTGTACACGGCCTTCCAGTATTGATCGTTCGCCTGTGCTTACAAACAAGTTACCATCTTTATCGAAAATAAGCCTTGAGCCAAAATGATAATTACCTTTCATTGCTGGTGTAGCCCTGAATATGACTATTGGTTTTTCAACGATTCCTTTTTTTTCATTCAGACGTCCTTTGCCAACTGCCATAAGGTTATTACTGTCACGTTTCTCTGAAAATGACCAATAGATAATTTTATTGCTGGTAAAGTCAGGATCTAATGCCACATCAAGTAAACCTCCTTGCCCTGCATCATCAACTTTCGGCAAGCCGGTAATCTTCTTTACTAATGCGCCACTGCTGTCGTGTATTTGCATGTAGCCGGTTTTATCATTAATAAGTAATCGTCCATCGGGCATAGTGATGATAGCCCATGGCTTTCCCAGCTTTTCTGCCAGCTTATCTACTTTATAAGAGGTTTTTGTTATTACACTGTCTATCATAGTTTGTCCCTTAAAGGCAGGTCTGTAGGTTGTATTTGCTTTTTTTGTTTTTAATGCCCTGGGATTGGGGATAGTGTCTGTATTAGTTTCCGTTGTGGAAGAACTATTGTTACCACATCCGGTGGCAAATAGTAAAACTGTGATGGCCAGTAAACAAGAAAAAACTTTCGATTGCATGAGTTTTGCTTTTTGGATGAAGTGTAAAAATAATGAATCTCAAGCCCCCAAGGTATCCAGTAATAAAAACAGCACCCTTTGGTGGTTATTTACCAGCCAGTTCTGTTATTGGTAAAATAAAAAAAGTATACCTATCGTTTCCGATGAATCAGGTATACTTTTAAACTTGTATGCAAATCCGGCTTATGCCAATTCAAGTTCTTCTTTTGGCAGTGGTTTCATACAAAAGAACCAGTCTTTGCAGTAGACATTTTCTTCTTTTCCTGCCATACGGTCTGCAGCTACACCGCAACTGTTAGCTGGTGGTACTATAACATCTTCGCCTGGTTGCCAGTCAGCAGGTAAAGCCACTGCATGTTTGTCTGCAGTTTGCAAGCCAATCAGTACTCTTTTCAACTCATTGAAGTTGCGTCCAAGTGACAGCGGATAATATACAAGAGTCCGGATTATTCCTTTAGGATCGATGAAAAACACAGCCCTTACAGCTTTTGTGGTACTTTCATTTGGCTGAATCATACCATATTTTCTGGCGATATCCATTTTGATATCTTCAATCAATGGAAATTTAACTTCCATGTTCTTCATATCCCTGAATTCAATTTTGTCTTTGATGGTACGCAGCCAGGCAATATGACTATATAAACCATCTACACTCAGCCCTACCAATTGTGTATTCAAACGGGTAAATTCAGGCTCCCGCTTTGCAAAAGTCATAAACTCTGAAGTGCAAACGGGTGTAAAGTCGGCCGGGTGACTGAAAAAAATAATCCACTTGCCTTTATAGTCAGCAGGGAAGTTAATAGTACCCTGTGTAGTTACGGCAGTAAATGAAGGCGCTACATCTCCAATCCTTGGTATACTGTTGTTATTTTCTTCTGGTAGTGTTGTCATAATACATATTTTAAAGATGAATTTAATAATAAATGCAATTTATTTTTCAATGCTGTTGATTACAATGACAGGGATCATTTCCTTCAATGATTGTAAGTATCCCTTGCCGGTTGTATTTAATAATACAGTAATTGGTTTAATGGTTGTACCCCTTTATCCTTAAATCAAAGAACGAGGTGACCGTAATCATTATCTTCCCCGTTGTTTAGTGTTAAATTTATACATATAATAAATAGTGGAAATGGACTTTCAGCAGTGTTGTTTTCCTGATATTAAATAGTTTTATCAAATCAAAAAATCATATATCATGACACAAGTAAAAGACAAAACAATTACCCTGCATATCTATAATGATGTGCTGGAAGCTAAAATGATTCAGGATAAACTAAAAGCAAATGGAATAGAATCTTTTCTGAATGATGAAAATGTAATGGGTCTTGATCCGGTGGGTGGGGCAGAGCTTAAAATATTTGAAAAAGATAAAGAAGCAGCTGAAAAAATTATTACCGGATAAATAGCTTGCTGTAGTTACCTTTTATCGCCATGGCAGGTGTTTTATACGAAAAAATAAGCCGTAGGTAGTTTTTTCTCCCACCAATCACATCAATTGGGAGGTTCTTTCTGTCTCGCCTTTAAAATTTATACAAGGTATTTAATCTGTCCTGACAAGAATCATTGGTTTGTCTGCTCCTTATCGTTTTCGCAACTATCGTGTAATGCTACCTTGCCAGCATCAAAAGTTTTTTTTACAATTAATAGTCATAAAAAATGAAAAAGATATTTTCCTTCTTTTTGCTTGCTCCTCTTTTTATCAGTTGCACACAAAATCTTGTAACAGGTCGTAAACAATTAAACCTGGTATCAGAAACGGAATTACAGTCTATGGCCAGCCAGGAATACCAAACCTTTTTGAATGCAAATAAAGTAGTCAATGCAAGCAGCAACAGAGATGCCGAAATGGTACGTCGTGTTGGCTCCCGTATTTCCGCAGCTATTACAGCCTACTACAGTGACAAAGGATATACTTCTGTTTTAGAAGGTTACCAGTGGGAATTTAACCTGGTAGATAATAAAGAAGCAAATGCATGGTGCATGCCCGGCGGAAAAGTAGTTGTTTATACCGGTTTGTTACCCCTAACACAAAATGAAGCAGGATTAGCTATTGTAATTGGTCATGAAATAGCCCATGCTGTTGCGCAACATGGCAGTGAAAGAATGAGCCAGGCGTTGTTACAACAATTGGGTGGTGTGGCCCTGCAGATTGCTATTGCTAATAAGCCTGCTGAAACACAAAATCTTTTTATGACTGCCTATGGTATTGGAAGCACGGTCGGCGGTATATTACCTTTCTCCCGTAAAGAGGAAACAGAAGCAGATAAATTCGGGCTATACTTTGCAGCAATGGGCGGCTACAATCCGCAAGAAGCAATTCCTTTCTGGGAGAGAATGGCAGCAAGCGGGGGAGCTAAACCACCTGAGTTTTTAAGCAGCCACCCATCAGATGAAACAAGAATTGAAAAAATAAAAGCTAATATGCCACAGGCGTTGAAATATTATAAGCCTGTAAAAAGATAAGTTCATTCGGATTTGTTCGGGTTTACAGTATGCTGAAATCCGATGGGCTGGAAAATTGTTTTTTTCTGCGGGCTGTCATCGTCAAAATCTTCCCATTCTGTGATAATATCCAGCAGACTTTCTATATGCTGATAAACTAATGAAGGGGATAGTTCGCCGGGAGTCACTATTTCCAGGAATTGCGGTTCCTTTTGTTCCCCGTACCCTTCAATATGCGGACTATGAACCATCACCATAATCTTACCATTGAATAATTGCTGGTAAATCATCGACCCGTTATTCTTAATCATGAAATTCTTTATATCGTCGGTTCCCCTGCTTTGTGCTATTCCACTGCTGCTGCGGCCAAGATCCAGTATGATGGATTCTAGATTTTCCATCTCCTTGTTTTCAACAATCTTTCCTTTCAACCCCGAATCGTTCAGGAAACTTTGCAGAGTGCTGCTGATAAGCTGTTTTACAGTATCTATCCATACCTTCCGGTATACAACAGTATTTTCCAATACTTGGTTATAAGCAGCTATTTTGTCTTTCAATTGATTTATTGAAGTATCCATAACAAACATATAAATTAGTGAATGATTTATTTCCGCCTTTGTTATATTCTCTCTTCACTTCGATAGAATGATATTGAGCGAAAAAACAGTTCCTGCCTGCGCAAATTTAATGCATACAGAATTGAAGTTAAGATTTCACTATAGCTACAGCTATAAAGAAAGAAGCTATTTCATAACAGCAAGTTGTACTAATATTTCAAATCAACGGATTAAAATGCATGTACCTTTTTGCCGGTAGACATTACCATTATAACCGACTACTTCTGCCATCTATACCACCACCTGTGTTGGCTGGGATTAATCTCTAATTTCCCGTCCCATCCCCGGGGATTTGTATTTAAATTAAATAACAACTGTCCCCACCGATAGTAAATTCTGAAATACCTGAACTTTTTAATGCCTGCCTGTATAGGTTTCAGATAAACATTTAATTCATCATTATTCGGAATAAAGGCTGAAAACATATAAAATTGTACATCAATCCATTTGATCATTAGAAGGATGAATTAATTGATTTACTTTTAACCAGTAAAGGGAAGATTTCAGCAATAAATATTCAATTAAAAATATAAATAATGGGAAGTAACCTTACAAATAAAGTGGCGTATATAACAGGCGGAAGCAAGGGGATAGGATATGGCATCGCAAAAACGCTGTTGGATATTGGTATGAAAGTAGCCATCACCAGCAGAACAATGAGTGCAGCAAAACAAGCTGCTGAGTCATTAAGTAAAGATCCGTCAAATATATTAGCCCTGGAATCAGATGTAAGCTCACTCGTATCTGAAACAAATGCTATTCAGGCAACTATTGATCATTTCGGGCAACTGGATGTATTGGTTGCCAATGCAGGTGTAGGTCATTTTGCTTCGATTGAAAGTTTAACCGAACAAGATTGGAAAGATACTATTGATACCAACCTTACCGGTGTTTTCAATAGTGTTAAGGCAAGCCTTGAAGCATTAAAGAAATCTAAAGGATATATCATTACCATCTCAAGTCTCGCTGGTACTAACTTCTTTGAAAATGCTTCTGCTTATAATGCCAGTAAATTTGGCCTGGTGGGCTTTACACAGGCTATTATGCTGGATTTGAGAAAATACGGTATTAAGGTTACCACGATTATGCCGGGCTCAGTGGCCACACACTTTAATAACCATATTCCAGTAGATGCAGATGCCTGGAAGATACAACCGGAAGATATTGGTCAGATAGTAGAAGACCTTTTAAAAATGAATCCAAGAACATTACCGAGTAAGATAGAAGTAAGGCCATCTTTGCCAGGTAAATAAGATAACATGGTTCGTTCTGGTCCTTCAGAATTTTATTTTCATTGCTGGGTCATTACAAATACTCCCTTTCCTAATAAAGAAAATTATGCTACGTCGTCTGATTTTAGTTGCCCTTTTTTTTAATTGGTCGCTGGTGCCGGTGCATTCTCAAACAGCAAGACCGAATATTATTTATATCATGGCCGATGATTTGGGATATGCCGATTTGAGTTGTTATGGCCGTAAAGATTATGAAACACCGAACCTGGATAAACTGGCAAAGCAAGGTGTAATGTTTATGAATGCCTATGCGGCCGCTGCACTTTGCACACCCACCCGTACGGCTTTTATGACTGGTCGCTATCCGGCCCGTACGCCGGTAGGTTTGATGGAGCCACTGCGTTGGGGACATAAAGACAGCATTGTTGGTCTCACTCCTGATTATACTTCTGTTGCTACGCTGCTGAAAAAAAGTGGATATAAAACTTATCTGGTAGGCAAATGGCATTTGGGTTACGATTTGAAATATAGCCCCAACAAAAATGGCTTCGATTATTTTTTTGGCTTTAATGCAGGAGGCATTGACTATGTTTCGCATAAAAATCCAAAAGGCCATAGCGATTTGTATGAAAATGAAAACCCTATAACTAAGGAAGGTTATCTCACAGATATATGGGGGGATAAGGTAATCGATATCATCAAACAAAAACATGCAAAGCCGTTTTTTCTGAGCATCATGTTTAATGCCCCGCACTGGCCATGGCAGGCACCGGGTGATAAACCTTATCCTGATACATTGAACTGGCACAAAGGAGGAAGTAAAGAAAAATATGCAGCCATGGTTAAAAGCCTGGACGAGGCAGTAGGAAAAATTATGCATGCGATAGATGATGCAAAGATTGCATTTAACACATTGGTAATTTTTACCAGCGATAATGGCGGTGAAGAATTTTCTGATATGGGCATTTACAGTGGTATGAAAGAAACATTGTGGGAGGGAGGCATCCGTGAACCCGCCTTTGCAAGATGGCCGGGTGTAATTCCTGCCAACAGTGTAACACAACAAACTGCTATTACGATGGATTGGACAGCCACTATTCTTGCTGTGGCGAATGCAAAACCCGACCCTGCTTTCCCACTGGATGGTATAAATCTTTTGCCTGTTTGTACAGGAAAGAAAAAAATAATTGACAGAACTTTTTTCTGGAGACTGTTCCAGGAAATAAAACAAAAAGCCATCCGAAACGGCAACTGGAAATACCTGCAAACGGAGAAAGGGGAGTTTCTTTTTAATCTTATTGATGATCCAGGAGAGAAAAATGATTTGAAAGCAATTTATCCATCTCTCTTTATAAAATTA
>JANMFO010000421.1:0-3236 GCA_031374245.1 Chitinophagaceae bacterium
ATGAGGAGTGCAGGTACAATAACATCGGCTCTATCTTCTCTTAATTTATGAAAACTGATACGTTGTGAAAGGGAAAGATTATTGAATTCTTTATAATAGTCCCGTAGCAGTTCAAGAGAAAGTGGTTTACCTTCTTTTCGCTTGGAGATAGAAAATATTTTGTTGATATTTCCGCCGGAACCAATGGCCGTTACATGATGATAGCCTTTTGTCTTGGTGCGGATACACTCTTTCATTTCATCCCAGGTGGCTTCGTCTACCTGGTTTTTCAACAAACGGATAGTGCCAATATTGAACGATTCTTTAAAGATTAATTTATTATCGCTGAAAAAAGTAAGTTCTGTACTACCACCGCCTACATCAATGTAGAGATAAGAATCATCTGAAGTCATATTCTCTGCAATATGGTTCTCGTAAATGAGTGATGCTTCTTCCTGACCGGTTATAATATGTATTTCAATTCCTGTTTCTGCTTTTACCTTTTTAATAATTTCAGCAGAATTGGAAGCATCCCTCATAGCCGAAGTGGCACATGCTTTAAGGTGCTTTACTTCATATACATCCAAAAGAAGTTTGTAAGACTTAATCGTCTTTATAATTTTTTCAACTTTGCCGGCAGATATTTCGCCTTTGTCAAACACATCAAAACCCAGGCGAAGCGGCACACGGACAAGGGCTGCTTTTATAAACTCAGTGGTATTTTGCGGGCCGGAAATTACATCTGTTATTAATAATCTTGCGGCGTTACTTCCAATATCAATTGCTGCCAGTTTCACGTTGCATCTGTGTTTTTTTGAACAGGTAATTATAAGTTTCTACCTGTGATCGGATTTTCTTTTTCGTTGTCCGGACGTATTCGTTGCTCAATTCATTATCCAGCCACCGTGCTTTTACATTATCCTGTAATTGAATATCCAGAATGTCTATCAGTTCCTGTTTCAATTCTTCATGCCAGATAGGACAAGTAACTTCAACACGGTGTTCCAGATTTCTCCGCATCCAGTCCGCCGAAGATATATAAACTTTTTCTTTACCCTTGTTGTGAAATACCCACACCCTTGCATGTTCCAGATACTCATCGACAATACTGATGGCCCGGACCGGCTTTTCAAATTTTTTATCCTCCGTAAGCATACAAAAAACACCACGGATGATTAATTTGATTTGCACACCGGCTCTGGCAGCTTCATAAAGCTTTAATATCATTTCTTCATCGGCAAGGGAGTTCATTTTTAGTGTAATGGCTGCCGTTTTTTTCTTTCTGGCCTGTTTGATTTCTTCGTCAATAAGTTTAAGCATTTCCCTTTTTACAATCATCGGGCTTGGAATGATGATTTTACAATCCCGCAGGAAATTCATACCGGTTTTAGGTTGTTCCAGGAAGCTGAATACCCGGTTCACATCGGCCATTATTTTCTGGTTGGAAGTTAGCAAGGTGTGATCGCCATATACTTTTGCAGTTCTTTCATTCAGATTGCCGGTGCTTATAAATCCATATAAAACGGTGTTATTATCTTTTGTTCTTTTTTTAATTACACAAATTTTCGAATGCACTTTCATATTCGGTATTTCAATCAGCACTTTGGCCCCTTCGTCTTCTAACCTGTTTTTCCATTCTATGTTTGCTTCCTCTTCAAACCGGGCCCGCAGTTCCAGCATCACGACTACCTCTTTACCATTACGAACAGCATTAATTAATGCGTTAATAATTTTTGATTGTTGGGCCAGCCGGTAGCAGGTTATTTTTATAGTTGTAACCTCGGGATCAAACGCAGCCTCACGAATCAAATCAATTAATGGTAAAAATGAATGATAGGGAAAATGCAGCATCACATCTTTTTCAAGAATAACGTCGGTAACACGACGAACTGTAAGCAATGGATGATCAAATGGTTTTTTACGGAATCTTTTTTCTTTAAATACCTGTTCGGGGAAATCCATGAAATGACGGAAGTTATGAATACGGCCGCCTGGAATGAGATTATCCCTTTTAGAAAGATTTAATCGTCGGATTAAATATTCCAGTAACCCGGCATCCATTTCCCGGTCATACACAAAGCGGACAGGTTTGCCTTTGCGGCGGTTCTTAATTCCTTTTTCAATTTTTTGAATAATGTTTGTTGATACATCTTCATCAATATCAATTTCAGCATCACGGGTTACTTTAAAAATATGCGACTGATATTGATCGTACCCGAAATAAGAAAAAATATCGGGCAGGTTAAAACGGATAACATCTTCCAATAGAATGATGTTGCTTTCGTCCGGTTTAGAGGAGGGTAGCAACGTAAATCGTCCCAATGTTCGGCTGGGTATTTCAATCAGGGCATATTTTTTTTTCAATGCACTTTCCTTTTTCCACATTACCACAGCCAGGTAAATGGATTTATCCCGTAGCATCGGAAATACCGGAATGTTTTCTATCATCAAAGGAATTACATCAGAGCTTACATCTTCTTCAAAATAATTGCGAACAAAGTTTTGTTGCTCAGGTGTCAGTTCTTTTTCTGTACGGAGAAATATTTTTTGTTCATTCAGCTGTTGTAATACATCATCCCAAATCCTGTTGAATTCGCCCTGCTGATTAAGCACCGTCATCTGTATTTCATCAATTATCTGCTGCGGGTCAGTTTCAAGGTGCATATTGGCTTTGCTACCCAATTGTATCATTCTTTTAAGTGTAGCTACACGTACCCGGAAAAACTCATCCATATTATTTGAGAAAATGCCGAGGAATTTTATCCGCTCACGCAGTGGTACAGAAGCATCAGCAGCTTCCTGTAAAACCCTTGCGTTGAAAGACAGCCAGCTGATATCACGGGCAATTGTTTTCCGCTTTGGTTGATGTTGTGCCATGAGTGTAAATTATTCAGGAATTAGATATAAAATTACACGGACTCGTGTAACTAATATTATTAAATTTTTATGCTGAAAATGGCTACCCTTTTTTTGCCTGCTCAATAATACCGGTAGTAGAAAACCCATTAAGAATAGGATTGATAACTACCCGGCCACCGTTGGCTATCACTTCTTTGGCCCCGGCAATTTGTTCAACAGTATAATCACCCCCTTTAACTAATACATCGGGCATCATTGATTTTATAAGCTCAAGCGGAGTGTCTTCTTCAAAAAGAACCACTGCATCTACCATCACCAATGAGGCCAGCACTAATGCTCTTGATTGCTGGTTGTTTACCGGCCTGCTTTCTCCTTTTAATCTTTTAACTGAAGCATCG
>JANMFO010000133.1:0-3556 GCA_031374245.1 Chitinophagaceae bacterium
GCTGAAGGTTTAAAAATGTTATACAAATCTTTAGAACTTGCAGAGGCTACCGGCAATGCACAGTCCCTTGGCATTGTATATAACAATTTGGGTAACTGTTACCCAAACAATATGCAACTGTCAAAAAACTATTACACAAAAGCATTGGAGTATTCCAGAAAGGGCAATGATTATTTATTTACTTGTTTTAATCTTGGCCATGTAGCGAGGATATTAAGCAGTGAGCAAAAAAAGGATTCCGCATTGCTTGTCTATGTAGAATGCTATCGGCTGGCAGTTGATAAAAATTTAGAACCTGTTATTCCAGCTTATCTTCTGAGATTAAGTGATTTAGATAAGCCAGAAAATAAATTACAGTATTATCAACAGGCAAGCCAAATGCCAAATGCAGTAAGAAATACCGAAATGGAGGTCGGTATCAATTTAAAAAAGGCTCTTTATTATCTTGAGAGAAAAAAGATGGATTCGGCTTTTTTCTATGCAAGTAAAGTAAATAACTATTCACGTACAGCTAGTTTAACTGCACAAATGAATGCATTGGCTTTAATGGGTCAATATTATCGGGCATTACCTGACACAGATAGTACACTATCTTATCTTGAACGCTATTATACATTAAAGGACAGCTTGTATGGAGATAAAGTAGTTGAACAGGCACAAAGCATGGCCTACAATGATATGCAGCGACAAAAGGAATTGATAGCTGAGAAAGCTGCATTTCAAAACAAGATGATTGTCTATTTTTTAAGTGCGGCGGCCATCTTTCTAATGGGCCTTGCCTTAATTTTTTGGCGAACAAAAAACAAGGAACAATCTGCAAAAAAAATAGTGCAACAACAAAAAGACCAACTCGAGCAAACACTTGACAAATTAAAATCTACCCAATCTCAACTCATCCAATCAGAAAAAATGGCAAGCCTCGGTGAACTCACGGCAGGCATTGCACATGAAATTCAAAACCCTTTAAACTTCGTTAATAATTTTTCGGAAGTAAGTACAGAGCTGGTAGATGAAATGAACGAAGAAATAAACAAAGGTAATTTGGATGATGCAAAAGAAATAGCCAATGATTTAAAGCAAAACCTTGAAAAAATAAATCACCATGGCAAAAGAGCCGGTGAAATTGTAAAAGGGATGCTGCAACACAGCCGCAGCAGCAGTGGTGTAAAAGAATCAACAGATATTAACGCATTGGCCGACGAATATTTACGCCTGGCTTATCATGGTCTGCGGGCAAAAGATAAAAATTTCAACGCCACTTTAAAAACGGAGTTTGATGAAACGATTGGTAACATCAATATCATTCCGCAGGATATTGGAAGAGTGATTTTGAATTTAATTACGAATGCCTTCTACGTTGTGAATGAAAAAAAGATTTCAGGAGTTGAAGATTATGAACCAACTGTTTCAGTCAGCACAAAGAAAATGGGTGATAAAGTAGAAGTAAAAGTGAAGGACAACGGCAATGGCATCCCACAAAAAATACTCGACAAAATATTTCAACCCTTCTTTACCACCAAACCAACAGGACAAGGAACAGGTTTGGGATTGAGTTTGAGTTATGATATTGTGAAGGCAAATGGCGGAGAAATAAAAGTAAATACAAAAGAAAATGAAGGAACAGAATTTTCTATCACATTGCCAGCATAGGTATGGCGGAGTCCCGATAGCTATCGGGATGAAAGTTGAAACAAAAGAGGGAGAAGGAAGTAAATTCATTATTGTACTTTAAACTGCCAATAAATGAAGCACATTTTCAGAATAGTATGCCTTGTTGCTGTACTTAATTTGAATGCAGATGGGCAAAACTCCAGAGCAGACAGTTTAAAACAGTTGCTCGAAAAAACACCACCGGACTCAAACCGGGTAAACCTGTTGTTGGAAACAGCCCAGGCTTTTTATTTTTCCCAACCGGACAGTTGTCTGCACTACTCATTACAGGCAAGAAGCCTCGCAAAAGACCTGCACTTGGCAATGGAAGAAATAATTGCATTACATTCTGCAGGTGAAGCATCACGGTTCGTTGGTAATTATCCTGAGGCATTAATACTACAGTTTGAGGCGCTGGAACTAAGCCGCAAAATAAAAGACTCCGAAGGTGAAGCCAGCAGTCTCGGCTTTATCGGTATAACGTATATTGATTTCGGGGAATACCGGCTGGCTTTGCAATACTTGCTGCCATCAAGTACCATTAAAAGGCAAATGTCCAACAAGATCAAATACACTTTTGATCTTACTAATATCGGCCATGCCTACGATTTGCTGAATATGCCCGACTCTGCATTATATTATCAGCTAAAAGCAGCTGAATCCTATGTTGGGCTAAAACATGGCCCTTTGAAATCGCTTTCTCTTACCCGGTTGGGTAATGCGTATGCACATAAAGGACAACCGGATTCTGCACTGGCCATCTATCACCGGGCACTGGTGAATTGCTTTTTAGTAAATGATAAAGTAAACATCGGCAAGATACAGGTTAAAATAGCCAGCCTCTATTCAGAGCAAAAAAAATATGATTCAAGTATCAAATATGCCCGTCTTGCTTATGCAAATACAAACCTTAGTAAACAGCGGCTCGAAGTAATGGAAAGCGGTCAATTGCTCTCTTACCTGTACCGGCAATTGAATAACCCAGACAGTGCATTGTTTTACCAGGACATTTCAACTGCAATGAAAGACAATTTGTATGGGGCAAAAAAAATCAGGCAACTTCAGCACTTGATGCTGGATGAACAACAGCGGCAGCAGCAGGCAGAACAGGAACAGCAGCAATACAGGAATAAAGTAAAATATATTATACTCTTCATTGTGCTGGGTGTATTTCTCCTGATCAGTTTCCTGCTCTTGCGAAATAACCGGCTACAAAAAAAAGCTAAAGCAAAAGTGGAAGCTGCCTACAGCGAACTCAAAGAAACCCAGCAGCAACTGATACAACGGGAAAAAATGGCTTCACTCGGGGAACTTACGGCCGGCATTGCCCATGAAATTCAAAACCCGTTAAACTTCGTTAATAATTTTTCGGAAGTAAGTACAGAGCTGGTTGATGAAATGAATTTAGAAATGGAAAAGGGTAATACCGGAGATGCAAAACGGATAGCACAAGATTTAAAACAGAATTTAGAGAAGATTAATCACCACGGCAAACGGGCAGGTGATATCGTAAAAGGAATGCTACAGCACAGCCGCAGCAGTAGTGGGAAAAAAGAATCAACGAATATAAATAAACTGGCAGATGAATATTTGCGATTAGCTTATCATGGTCTGCGGGTAAAAGATAAAAATTTCAATGCCACTTTAAAAACGGAGTTTGATGAAAGCATCGGCAACATCAATATCATTCCGCAGGATATTGGAAGAGTGATTTTGAATTTAATTACGAATGCTTTCTATGCTACTAATGAGAAAGCTAAATTGGACTTTGATATCTATGAACCAATAGTGACGGTGAAGACTTTCAAAATTTACCAAGGGAATGGTAGTAATGAGAGGGTTGCGATCAGCGTATCTGACAATGGCAACGGTATCCCTCAAAAAGTATTGGATAAAATCTTTCAAC
>JANMFO010000008.1:0-7249 GCA_031374245.1 Chitinophagaceae bacterium
AAAAAATGGGAGCAGAAGTAACTGTTTGCGGCCCGCCCACGTTAATCCCTAAATACATCAGTGAAGCATTAGGTGTGAATGTGAATTATAACCTGAAAGAAACACTGGAATGGTGTGATGTGGCCAATGTGCTGCGCATACAGTTAGAAAGACAGAATCAGGTATTGTTTTCATCGTTGCGGGAGTACAGCCTGGCGTATGGTATTAATAGAAAATTATTGGATGGCTTACATAAAGAAATTGTGATTATGCATCCCGGCCCGATAAACAGGGGTGTGGAACTGGACAGTGATGTGGCAGATAGTAAACAATCCATTATCTTACAACAGGTGGAGAATGGAGTAGCTGTAAGAATGGCCGTGTTGTATCTTTTGGCAAATAGAAACTGACAATTGATAATTAAATAATTGAATAATGGATAATTCATTCTATTTGTACAATTCAGGCTTTGGGAGAAAAATTATTTTGGATAAATTATCAATTATTAATTAATCAATTATCCATCATTATGCGTATCTGTCTTTTCCCCGGAACTTTCGACCCCGTTACACTCGGGCATGTTGATATTATCAACAGGGCCATACCGCTTTTTGATAAAATAATTGTAGGGATTGGATTGAATACAGCTAAGTCACCTATGTTTTCTCCCGAACAGCGTTTACAATGGATAAATGAAATTTATAAAGATGAGGAAAGTGTAGAAGGCGCCATGTATGAAGGGTTGACGGTAAATTACTGTAAGCAAATTGGCGCACACTTTATTCTCCGTGGTATCCGGTACGTCAGCGATTTTGAATATGAAAAAACAATTGCGGATGCGAACCGCACTTTAGATAAATCTATCGAAACCATATTCCTCACCGGTGAACCAAAGTACACTTCAGTAGCATCTACTATTGTTCGTGATATCATTCGGAACGGTGGCAATGCAGCACCTTTTCTTCCGGATGTAGTTTCAAAATCTTTTCAGCATTAATATTTTTAAATATGTCTATCTGGTTTAATAAAGAATTATCTATTGGTCATTTCGGACACCCCGACAAAGGCACTATGAACGATTATCTCGGTATTGAATTCACCGAACTGGGAGAAAATTTTCTGAAAGCTAAAATGCCGGTTGATCATCGTACTAAACAAACTTACGGTTTGCTGCATGGTGGCGCATCTTGTGTGCTGGCAGAAACAATCGGCAGTATTGCATCAGCAATGGTTATTGATCATAACCGTTATCAATGTGTGGGATTAGAAATAAATGCTAACCATGTACATAGTGCTACCCAGGGATATGTAACTGCTGTAGCTACTCCATTACACCTTGGCAAATCTACCCATGTGTGGGATATTAAAATTTATAATGAAAATGAAAAGATGGTTTGTGTAAGCAGGCTTACAGTAGCCATTATAGAAAAAAGAGATTTTACAACACCACGGTCACTGTAAATTACTTTGCAAACTCTTTAATAACATCAATAACCGAAGGGAAGCATTCGGGGAAAAGCTTTTCTGCTTCTTTTGCAGTTACCCATTTTATTTCAAGAATATCTTCTTCTGTTTGCGGTTGCAGATTTTGCTTTCCTGATACTTTCATATTGTACCAGTACGATTCTTTAAGAATGTATTTTGAGCCCTCATGGTAGGTATGATAAGTAGTAAGCAAAGGAGACAGTAACTCAATTTTTGTAAGTCCTGTTTCTTCTTCCACTTCCCGTACAGCACATTGTTCCAGTGTTTCGCCGTCATCTATTTTTCCTTTGGGCAAGTCCCATTTTCCCCTGCGGAAAATCATCAGCATTTTTTTTTCTTCATTCTGTACCAGGCCACCGGCTGCTTTTATAATGGTAAATTTTTTCCAGAAGGCCTTTTTCAATTCATTCAAATCAGGATGAAAGAAAACACCGGCATGTACTTCCGGTTCCTGCATTTCATGAATCATGCTCTTAACAGTATGGAGATCCAGCTCATCAATAAATACAGCATCATCATGATGAATATATGGCTCAATAGTTTCATCAATATTGTCGCATAGAAAAAGCGGCTTGTTGTCAAAAAATATCTTTATGTACATATGATAGTTTCAGTTTATAAGCTCCCGATAATGTGAGAAAGTTACGAATTAAAGTCTCGCAACTCATTACTCACAGCTAGCATCTTTTTTTTACCTTCGCTGCATGACAGACGCCAAAGCAGTTGCAGAAAAACTTCTTCAAGTTAATGCTGTACAATTAAGTCCTGAAGAGCCTTTTACATGGGCCAGCGGATGGAAAAGCCCTATTTATTGTGATAACCGCAGGGTACTTTCCTTTCCTTATGTCCGGGACTTTATTAAATCAGAAATGTGCAATGTAATTTTTGAAAAATTTGCTGAAGCTGAAATGCTGGCTGGTGTGGCTACAGCAGGTATTGCGTGGGGCGCTATGGCTGCCGATCAATTAAAACTGCCGTATGTATATGTTCGTCCAAAGCCTAAAGAACATGGCATGGGTAACCAGATTGAAGGTTTTTATGAAAAAGGACAAAAAGTACTGGTGATTGAAGACCTTATTTCTACCGGGAAAAGCAGTTTGCAGGTAGTAGATGTATTGAAAGCAGCAGGAGTGGAAGTGGTAGGTATGGTTTCTATTTTTACCTATGGCTTTCCGGTTGCAACGGAAGCCTTTGCCAAAGCATCATTGCCTTATCAAAGCCTGACTGAATATTCAACGTTGATTCAGCTGGCTGTTGAAAAAGGGATTGTCTCACCAGATTTGCAGGAGGTTTTGTTAAAATGGCGGGATAACCCTGCAGGTTGGAAAGGTGTTTTGTAATTTTAAGTTTAACTGATTACAGATGAAAAAACTTCTTTTTCTCGCAATTGCGATAGTTGGTTTGACAACATTTGGTTCTTCTCAAACCAAAGCGGTGGTTACAGTAACTATAAAAACCCCGGGTGCCCTTTGTGAAAACTGTAAAACAAGAATCGAAAACTACCTGAAACGATATGATGGTGTGCAGGAAATAACAGTGAATTTTAGAAAGGGAGAAACCAAGGTGAAATACTTTACCGACAGAACCGATATAGAACAAATCAAAACAGCTATTGCCAATGCCGGGTATGATGCAGATGATGTGCCGGCTGCCGAAGATTTCTACAAACAGTTACCCAAAACCTGTAAAAAACCTGAGGATGGGGGCACACATAAGCCTAAAACGCCCCCTGCACCACCCCCTGTTCAGCAATAATTATTGTTGCAGTTATTTACTTGTCTTCATCAAATCTTCGGTTCGTTGTTTTCCTTCGTAGCGGATGGGATAGTTAATAAAAACACCTCCTTTACCAATTTTTGCTTTCCCTTGTACTCTGAGTGTAACTTCATTTTTAAGAAGAAGGGCAGTTGAGTTCTGCAACAATTTTTTCATGTTCATTTCTAACATTACAGGAAGCCGGAAATCTCCGGTGGCGGGAATTTTTATCAAAGTATCAATGGTAAAATGGCCCAGCAGATTACCATCAAGCCAGGCATCACCTTCAGCTTGTTTTAAGTTCAGCTTTGATTTGTTAGGGTTAAAATAATGCAGATCCAGGTTGAGAGTAGATTCAGTCAAACCAAGACGGCTGATCCGGATATTTTCTATGCCTCTAAAGTCGGGTTCTTTTAGTGATACACAGGATGGAAGAATGAGCAAACTAATCAATGTTGCTGTAAAAGTGAAAGACTGGTTTTTCATATACTATTCTTAATGGCTGCAAAATAGGGGAAAGGCAGCTTGGTGGAAGACCACAATAAAAATATTCACATTTCTTCAATCTTAAGGCTGTTCCTAACCCGTTCATTATTGCCCGATTTCCTGGCTTTTTAATTAACAGGCGGGTATGGGGGAGCGGTGAATAAATAAATAACTAATCCCATTTAATTCCTAATGCGGATTTGAGAAATAGTGACCTGCTAAAATGATTTTTAGCTGCTAACTTAGTTAGCTTTTTGCAACTTTAGACGATAAAACATACTTACTAAAAATATGGGTAGTGATAATAATTATTAAATATTGTTTTTCAAATATTTATATACATTATTTTGATATAAAAATTGAATTAATAAGAGTAATTTTTACATTTATTAGATACTATTTAAAATAATTAAACAAAATATTTATTCAGGAACTTATAACTTGAAAATCATTTATTTAAGAGTTTTATTTATCTTTTTAGTGTAAATAATTAATTGAATAAATTATTTAACCCATTCGAGTTTTGGCAATATGGCAAATCTCAGTATAAAAATTGGCTCTGAGTAAGCAGTTTTTTAAAACTCCCCGAGATAGAAGTATCAGCGTATCTGCTTCATAATCGTACAATTACGAGGTAAGCTTGATTCGAAAAATACTGGTTAAGTTATCCAGATAAGGTGGCTTTTACTTCGTTATTCCACTTGTTTTAATTACATTAGCATTCCCTTTTTTTCAATTGGACATTGGACAATCAATGAGAAAACTATACCTCCTAAGTACCCTGATTCTGACCATGCTATATGGTAGTATTTCTTTTGCCCAGGATTTTTCTAACCGCGGTAAAGATTTCTATCTATGCTTTCCCCAGCATGTTCCAAGCGGTGCTACTTTAGCGACTTTAAGTATTTGGATTACATCTGATAGACTAAGTACTGGAACTATTACCATGGCCAATGGTGCATTTTCCGGAACATTTAGTGTGAATGCTGGTAATAACTTTTTAACTGAAGTACGAATTTCTCATGCGATTGGCCATATAAGTAATGCAGAATCTTTTGCTATAATAAAAAAGTCAATAAGGATAAAAGTAGATCCGGGAAAACCAGCTGTAGTAGCCTACGTACAACAATGGGGACAGGCCAGGAGTGCTGCCAGTTTATTATTACCGGTGAATGTGCTTGGAAAAAAATATTATAGCGTCAATTTTACACAGAACGGAACAAATTCCGGTTCATATATAGCAAAGTCTCAATTTCAGATTATTGCTACTAAGAACAATACAGTTGTAAGAATTACACCAAAGCAAAATGGTGTTACAGGTGCACCACTTATAGTGACATTTCCATTGGCTGGTGATATGTATCAATACCAGGCTGATCAGGATTTAACAGGCTCCTTAATAGAATCTATTGCTTCGCTTGGTGGCGGCTGCTTACCGATTGCTGTATTTTCTGGAAGTTCAGCTATCACCTTTGGTACTCAGTCTTGTAATGGGGCATCGTTCGATCCGCTTTTTCAACAAGGATACCCTGTAAGCACCTGGGGCAAAAATTTTGGATTTATTCCTTTTGCAGATTATCCAAATGGAAATTCATACAGAGTGCTTGCATCGGAGGATAATACTTCCGTTTTTGTAAACGGAGCTTTTGCTGCTATTATAAATGCCGGTCAGATTTATCCATCTGCTTTTACCGGAAATCCGGTAATGGTAACTACGCCAACAAGTATTTCAGCTGATAAACCGGTTTGTGTTGCTCAATATTCACCCACACTTCCTTGTGGCGGAGGTGGCTTTGGTGACCCTGATATGGTTATTTTAAACCCCATAGAACAAAATATCAGTGACATTACAATTTTCTCTTCTACACAACAAAACATAACAAGACAATGGATTAATGTATTAATGAAAACCATTGCAACACCAAGTTTTACTATTAATGCTGTGCCTCCTGCTACAGCATGGGTAGCGGTTCCGACAATACCCGGTTACTCTTATTTACGGCATCTTTTACCAGGTAGCGGTTCTTATCGTATAAAAGCAGATAGTGCTTTTAATGCCATTGCCTATGGGTTTAGTTCCAATTTTGAATCTTATGCCTATTCTGCGGGAACAAACGTTAAAGATTTATATCAGCAAATAGGAGTAACATCAGAATATGGTATTGAAACTACACCATCCGTTTGTGCCGGGTCACCATTTAAATTTAAAGTTTCTTTACCTTACCTGGCTGATTCCATTCTTTGGGATTTTAGTAGTAGTGGTATACCTCCAACACCACCCGCAAATCAAACAATACATTATTCCTCGCCACCGCAACTGACCGATCCGGATTCAATAAGGGTTGTAAATGGGAAAAATATATACTGGTATTCTTTGCCGGGTACCTATAATTTTAATACTCCTGGTATATATCCAATTACTATTACTACATACTCTGCTAATACAGAAGGTTGTGGTACGGAACAGGATATTGACTTTGATCTTGAAGTCTCACTTCCCCCGGTAGCAGATTTTAACTGGCTGCCTAATCAATGTATTGCAGAACCTGTACAGTTTAATGATGCCAGTACTACAACGAAACCTACTTATAAGTATTGGTGGAGTTTTGGTGACCCGGGAAGTGGTGCCAACAATATTTCAGTATTAAAAAATCCAACGCATACATTTTCTACACCAGGCACTTATACTATCCGGTATTCCAATGTAACCACACCGGGTTGTTTAAGTGATACGATTGAAAAGCAAATCATCATTGCACCATTACCATCAGCTACTATTGGTGGAACTATAAGTGTTTGTATTAATGCTGCATCACCTGATGTTATATTTACTGCCACTGGTGGAACAGCACCGTACACTTTTAGTTATACGTTTGATAATGGCTCCGGGCCGGTAGCCCAAACAATAAATACCACCACCGGAAATACAGTATCAATTCCTGTTTCTACTGCTACTGCAGGAATATTTACATATACTCTTGTTAATGTAAAAAACCTCAACTCTGCCTTGTGTACACAAGCCATTACCGGGCAGTCCGCTACTGTTACGGTAACAGCTAATACAACAATTAATTTAACATCAGCAGTATCCACTACCTCACAAGCTGTTTGTGTAAACACCGCTATTACTGATATTACTTATGCTATTAGTGGTGGTGGAACAAATGCAACTGTAACCGGTTTGCCAACAGGAGTGACAGGAGTTTATAATGCCGGAGTATTTACTATCACCGGTACACCGACAGATGTCAGCATCACACCCCAGATCTTCAACTATACAGTTAATGCAACCGGTGCATGCCTTCCATCTTCTGTTACCGGCAGTATTACAATTAATCCTGATGCCACTATTACTTTAACCTCGGCAGCAGCAACAACTGCACAGGAACTTTGTAAGAACACTGCATTAGCTGATATCACTTATACAATTGCTGGTGGTGGTACAGGTGGTGTTGTTACGGGCACTATTCCTATTCCGGGAGTAGTATTTACATTTGGACCCGGTGGTTCAGTAGTTGTAAGCGGTACACCTACTGTTTCAGGT
>JANMFO010000069.1:0-18797 GCA_031374245.1 Chitinophagaceae bacterium
CATTTTTGATTGCACCCACTCCTCCAGTTCCGGAGAGCTTTCAGTACTTATAATCGCTGCGTATCTTGATTTATTTCCGTTATGTACTCCCACATGCCAGAGCCTTTGTGAATCCACAATAAAGTGAGATCCTTTTTGCATCGGTACTCTTGCTTCTGATTCTTTGATGGGCAAATTATTTTCATCACTATCATATAACAACATATAGCTATCTGCATTATCAGTTAATTCAATCCACATTCGCACCACCCAACCTTCATCTTCCGGGTTCAGGCGGTTATTATCATCCCGGTGAACAGAACGTAAAGCCTTATCATGGTTTTGTGGTTCCAATCTTATAATTCTCACCCTTCCAAAATTGGCCGGAATAGATTTTATATACGCCATCAGGTTAGAACATAACTCCGAATTGGGAGTAAAGATTGCATCCTTATCTGTTTTACCATTTTCCCAGAAACCTTTGCATTCATTTGTACCATCACAAGAAGCCAGTGGAGCAAAATTTGTATCACCACCACTTTTCCAATCCATATAAGTAAGATTTTCCCACTCGGATGAAGGAATACCAGATATGTCCAATGTTTTCATAATCACATACCCTTTTTCTTCCATCACCGGCATACGATAGTGTGGAGTTTTCAATGGTATTTTAACTGACCAGTGTTCGCTGTGCGGCCAGAATATTGCGGGAGTTGCTGCAGACATAACAGTTGAATTAGGTTTAATAATTTTTAAGTTGGCACAAATTAGGAAAAAGCAGATAAATGTCAGCTGACTTCCATTGAGAACAGCTATTTTTCTTTCCCAATAAAAAGTTAACACCCCCGTTTTTTAACCACTTGTCAGCAAATTGTCACCGGTCAGATAATTCGATAAACAAACATGATTTGTACTGCTATCTTTAAACTACGAATTTGTTTGTAGTTGTGCCGCACACCAAACCAACAAATAACAAAATTTCACTTGTAGCGTCATAACAACCATTAAAGTATAGCCATGAAACTCAAAACCATTGCATCCCTTGGGATAGCTATATGCTATTGCCTGCTCAGTACTGCACAAACTGTTCCCGCACCAAAACAATTGCCGGCAAAGGCACCCAAACAATTGCCCGCAAAAAGGACTTTACAAAAAGTAAAAATAGACGGCAACCTGGATGATGCTGGCTGGAAAGATGCCGCCATTGCCAATGGCTTAATTGAGTTTCGCCCAAAAGTAGGGGCACCTGAAGATCCGGCGACCCGGACAGAGACTTACCTGATGTATGATGATGAAGGAATTTATTTTGGTGGTTATTTATATGAACGTACAAAAGACAGTATTGCCTCAGAGCTAACAGGCCGTGATGGTTTTGGAAATAATGATTTTATCGGAATCATTTTTGATACGTATAAAGACAACCTGAATGGTTTTGAATATTTTATTACTCCGTTAAATGAACAGATGGATGCCAAACAATCGCCTAATACAAATGGAAACAGTGAAGACTTTAGCTGGAATGCTGTTTGGCAAAGCGCAGCAATAATTCATAGTGATGGTTGGTCTTTCGAAATTTTTTTACCCTATTCTGCTATACGCTTTGGTGACAAAAAGATTCAGGATTGGGGATTGAACATTACCCGTCGTCGGCAAAAAACCGGGCAACAATTTATGTGGAATCCAATTGATCCAAACGTAAACGGATTTCTTACACAAGAAGGTTATTGGACAGGTGTTACAAATATCAAATCGCCTATTCGTCTGCAATTCTCCCCCTATTTTTCCACTTATGTCAACCATTTTCCATCAAACCAGGCAGGTGTAAAAAATTGGACGAGCCAGGTAAATGGTGGGCTTGATGTTAAATATGGCATCACACCGGCATTTACTTTAGATGCTACATTAATACCCGACTTCGGACAGGTACAAAGTGATAACCAGGTGCTGAACCTTACACCATTCGAGGTACAGTTTAATGAAAACAGAAGTTTCTTTACAGAAGGAACGGAATTATTTGGAAAAGGCAATTTATTTTACTCCCGCCGCATTGGTACTTCTACACCTGTTCATTATTATGATGTTTATAATTCCATCGGGGCAAATGAGAATGTATTAAAGAACCCGGGTGAAGCTAAATTAATTAACGCATCAAAAATTTCCGGAAGAACGCAGAAAGGCTTTGGGATTGGTGTACTAAATGCTATTACTAAACCCCAATATGCTACTATTGAAAATTCGGTTACCAAAGAACAACGGAAAGTGGAAACAGATCCATTGACTAACTATAATGTTTTTGTATTGGATAAGACATTGAAATATAATTCAAGTATTTCTCTTATAAACACCAATGTATGGCGTAGTGGAAAAGATTATGATGCAAACGTAACCGCTGCACTATTTGATTTTAATGACAAAAAAAACATGTTTAATGTTGGCGGCAAAGCTGCAGTCAGTAATCTTATCGGATATGAGGCGAATGGAAAAACATCGACCGGTTATAGTCAGAGTCTTTATTTTGGAAAAACCAGTGGCCGGTTTAATTTTAATATATCGCAGGACTTAACTGATAAAAAATTTAATAGTAACGACCTTGGTTATTTCACTAATAACAATTTCCTGGATCATAGTTTCTATATGGGCTACAAATGGATAGAGCCGAAAGGAAAATATAACCGGATATTTATAAATACAAATGGACAATTCAGTAAACTTTTTAGTCCCATTACAAATATTGATCAGAAATATCAGCAGTCCAGAATCAATTTTAATTTCAACATGCAATCTAAAAAGCTCTGGTGGGTAGGGGCTTTTATGTCCTTGAGTTTTCGGGAAAATGATTTTTACGAACCACGTTGGGAAGGATCTTTTTTTCGCAGGGGGGGAAGTATGTTAGTGGGTGGTTTTTTTGAAAGTAATAATGCCAAAAAATATTCCATTGAACCGGAGCTAGTTGTTAGAAGATTTTTTAACTTTTATAATGGCTTTAGTTATATGGTATCTTTACGGCAGAATTACCGTTTCAGTAGTAAGTTTTCTGTTTCACACAGGTTTAATACAAACCCCAGGTTTAATAACATTGGTTATAGCTATTCTGATAATAGCACTGAAATTATTTTTGCAAGAAGAACGGTAAATGCTGTTGAGAATATACTCAGTACCAAATATAATTTCACCAATAAAATGGGTATTACATTCAGGGCAAGGCATTACCTGAGTACTGTTGATAATAAAGACTTTTTTACACTGCAAAATGATGGTAAGCTTATTTCAAATACAACCTTTAACAAGAATACAAACCGAAATGTAAATTTTTTCAATATTGACATGGTGTACACCTGGCAATTTGCTCCGGGAAGTTTTATAAACATTGTTTGGAAAAATTCAGGATTTGATTCAAAGAATTTTGTAGAAGATAGCTATTTAAAAAATTTCCGTAATACATTGGAAGTTGATCAGAATAATAATTTATCACTGAAAGTGATCTACTTCTTCGATTATCTGCAATTGAAAAATCATAAGAAGAAGAAAACAAATTCCTGAAAATAAAAGAATTATCAAAAAAGCCCCTGCAATACAGGGGCTTTTTGCTTAACCAACTATTTCCCCGTATTCCGGTTTCCATTCATGCTTCCAGCGGCGATGGCTCCAGAGCCACATATCGGGATATTTTTTTATTACATCTTCCAGATACAATACAAACTTTTGAGTGAGTTCCTGTTCAGTAGTAGAATTGGTCATTTCAACAGGAGGTGAAAAAACAGCTTCATAATACCCACGCCGGGGCTTATGGATAAATGCAAATACAACTGTTGTATTATTTGTAATGGCAGCTTTCGCCGGTCCTTTTACAAACGGTGTTGGTCTTCCAAAAAAATTGAACCACCAGGCATTGGCTGGGTGGCCGGGGTTTTGATCGGCCACCAATCCAATCAGGTACTGTGTATTTTGATAAGGAAGGAAATCTTCTTTCATATTTGTGGCACGAAGAAAAACTGCGCCGTTACGGGTACGTAATTTGTAGAACATCCGATCCATAATTTTATTCGATAGTGGCATATACACGGCCAGCAACTTGTAAACTGTGACTTTTGTCATCACCAGGTTTCCCCATTCCCAGTTAAAATTGTGCCCTACATGTATCTGCACACTTTTACCGGTTGAATGAATTGCATTGACAACATCCCAATTGGCAGTAAATCTTTTTTCAAGAACCTTATCGGATACGGAGAGCATCTTGAGTGTCTCTATGGACATATCAATAAAATTGTGATAAAATTTTTTAGCGATTAGTTTTCTTTCTTTTTCTGTTTTATCCGGAAAAGCAATCAGGAGGTTTTTCATCACCACATCTTTCCTGTATTTAAAAATATAAAATACCAATCCGTAAACACAATCTGATAAAACATACAGCACTCTCAAAGGAAGCAGGGAAAAAAGCCACAAAAATCCGTAAACGACATAATACATAATGGGTAAAGATAAATGTTACAAAACAATATTTTGAACCAGGTTGCTCTTACCCGGATAGTCCGTATTAAAATGCAGGCCACGGCTTTCTTTGCGGAAGCTGGCTCCTTTTACTATCAGGTAACCAACCGTTATCATATTTCTTAACTCCAGTAATTGTGGCGACAGGGTGCTGCTTTCATATAGTTGTTCGGTTTCTTCCCATAGTAAATCAAGACGGCGTAAAGCTCTTTGTAAACGAATATCATTCCGGACAATACCTACATAATCACTCATCACTTGTTGCAGCTCTTTCAGACTTTGGGTAATCAAAATCATTTCCCGTGGCTCGGTTGTTCCTTTTGCATTCCAGTCCGGCAATTCTTCATTGAAAGAAACAGATGCTGCTTTCTCTGTCACATCTAAGAAACAACGATGGGCAAAAACCATTGCTTCAAGTAAAGAATTTGATGCCAAACGATTCGCTCCATGCAAACCGGTAGATGCACATTCACCACAAGCATATAGATTTTTAATAGAGCTTCTTCCCCATTCATCTGTTTTTATACCCCCGCAACTGTAATGTGCTGCCGGTGCTACCGGTATCATGTTCTTTGTTATGTCAATACCGATGGATAAACACTTTTCATAAATATTCGGAAAGTGTTCAATAAATTTTTCTTTGTTGAAATGACGACAGTCCAGCCACACATGTTCCGTACCTGTTCTTTTTAGTTCACTATCAATTGCCCTTGCCACAATATCCCTTGGTGCCAAATCTTTTCGTTCATCATATTTCTCCATGAAGGCTTCACCATTCATATTTCGTAGAATACCACCATCACCCCGAACGGCTTCAGTAATTAAAAAAGCATGCCCTCTTACTGATGGCTCATACAAAGCTGTTGGATGAAATTGTATAAACTCCATATTCTCCACTCTTCCCTTTGCACGGTACACCATTGCCACACCATCACCAGTCGCAATAGAAGGGTTAGTTGTTGTTCTGTACACTTGTCCATTACCACCAGTAGCCAACAATGTAATCTTTGCTAATATTTTTTCTATCTTATTACTCTCCAGGTTTAATACATATACTCCATAGCATTCTACATCCGGTGTGGCTTTATTAACGAGATACCCTAAATGGTGCTGCGTAATGATGTCCACCACAAAACAATGTTTGATGAACTCAATATTTTTTTGCTTTGCCACCGCATCTATTAATGCCCTTTCCATTTCCTTACCTGTCACATCCTTATGATGCAAAATGCGAAACTCAGAATGGCCACCTTCCTTTCCTCTTTTATAATCACCATCTTTCTCTTTATCAAACTTGGCTCCCCAGTCTATTATTTCCTGTACTCTATCCGGCCCTTCTTTCACCACTATCTCCACTACTTTTTCATTGCATAATCCATCACCGGCAATCAACGTATCCTCAATATGTTTTTGAAAACTATCATTCTCCATATCATTCACCACCGCAATACCGCCCTGTGCATATTTCGTATTGGTTTCATCAGCCGTAGCTTTTGTCATCACCACTACTTTCTTATCAGGAAATTGATTTGCTACTTTCAAGGCATAGGTCAACCCTGCTATACCCGAACCAATTACTAAAAAATCTGTTTTTTGCATACCTAATTTTTGAACCGAACTATTGTACTACTATCATCTTTGTTGCGAACTTGTTCTGTTATTCATTTCTTTCAGTGAAAGGAAAGACTAATCACTCTTGTACTTACTGTTCTTTACTCAGCAAAACTATCCCTTATGTGTCGAATTAATATAATTAGCAGCTCCTTTCACAATAAACAACTGTGCTAACCCATACGTCAGCATAATAATAACATTAGCCGCCTCAAATGGTTGATAGAATTTATTGATAGCTAATACCGAATCGGAAACAACAAACAGCAAGGCTCCCCATAGCATCCAACTACCAGCTATCTTATTTTTAATGGAAAGCATATGCATGGCCAGCATAAACATAATGCTTATAATAATCCCATAAATACGAACGGGCAGTTTCATTTCACCAAGGTAAGGCGACAACCAGCTAATAAGTGCTGCATAATAAACAACTACTATCACCAGCAACCACGGATTGCTTTTCACATTTTCCCTTACCCGTACATGATGAAAGAAAATGATATAAAAAATATGAGCTATTAAGAAAGAAGCTAATCCAAGCAAGAAGAATATTTCTTTCTTCCCCTGGAACATTAATAAAACATCTCCAGCCAGAGAAAAAATCAACGCAAACAAAACCCATTTAGTAATTCCTGTAGTTATGCTTTTTACCTGCAAACCAAAATAACCAACAAGCACCGGTATTATCAGCGGTTTAAATATCGTTTGCAATAAAGTATTATCTAGCTGTACTCCAACAATATCTCCTGTAAGAACGATTACAAAAAGAAATATCCAGTGTTTTTCTTTCATAGAAAAATTTTAGGCTTCCACCCATGCATCATTCTCTTTAATTAAATTAATTAATTCTTCCACCGCCACTTCACTGTTCACATTCCGCTTCATTACTTCTTTTCCTTTATATAAGGTGATTTTCCCGGGACCGCTGCCCACATAGCCAAAGTCAGCATCGGCCATTTCTCCGGGACCATTAACGATACATCCCATAATAGCAATCTTCACTCCTTTTAAATGATTGGTCCTTGCCCTTATTTTTCCGGTAGTTTCCTGCAAATCAAATAAGGTGCGGCCACAACTTGGACAACTGATATACTCGGTTTTTGAAATTCTCGTTCTTGTTGCTTGTAAAATACTAAAGGCAGTATTATTCGTAAACTGGTAAATATCTTTTACATCTAAATATGTTCTGCCGGTTGCTTTACTATTCATCAAGGCTGATTTACCACTGTACCCCAAACAAATACCATCCCCCATCCCCTCTAAAAATAAGGCCCCTGTTTCAGTTGCAAAATGAATCAGGTGTTCGTCAGGTGTTTGCCAGCTACTATCAGTAATCAATACAACCGGATTTTTAATACCTCTGTTCATCAACTCAATAAACATCCGTCGAACCGATTGCATGGCATTTCTATTAGTAGAACTCAGGCAAACAACCACCGATGAATCGTTAGCCAGTTTATCCAGGTGTGAATAATCATTTAACGGTGTCACATCATCATAACAATCAATCATTACAAAATTCAGCATCCCCAACCCCGCCGAAGGAGGGGCTTCCATTGCTTCAACATAACCGCTATCACTATAAATCGGGAAATACTTGGTTCTATCCTTTGCTTCAGCACATGCAGCCGGATAAACAATCACTTTCAATGTTCCTGGTAATGCAAAATCCAGTAACTGGTGGCCAGTAAAAATATAATCTGCTGCTGCATCTCCGATAGCCCATTTATCAGTTGCTTCATCGTAAGTGTAGCCAATACTTTGTAAATGAACTGGTGTAATCTTTTCTATCTTACTCAAATCTGCCACTACCACGGGCACATGTTTACCACCGATATTATCTATAGCAAATGTTTCTCTTCTCTTGTACTCAAATGGAGAATAAGAAGGCTTTTCAATTACAGGAACCAACTCCCGACTCACGGCTCCCGACTCACGACTCGCATATCTCTTCACCAAATCCCTACACACCGGTATTTCAAACTCCGGGTCTTCAGTTAATGATACACGGATAGTATCACCAATACCATCTTCTAATAGTGTTCCTATACCAACAGCCGATTTTATTCTTCCGTCTTCTCCATCACCAGCTTCTGTTACTCCCAGGTGCAGTGGATAAATTTCTCCAAACTCATCAAACATGGTTTTTATCAATAAGCGATAAGCCTGCACCATCACCTGCGGGTTGCTGCTCTTCATACTCAGGATGATGTTATGATAAGTTTCGCCCCTGGCTATCCGCAAAAACTCCATGGCACTTTCTACCATACCCATTGGTGTATCACCATAGCGGCTCATAATTCTATCACTCAACGAACCATGATTAGTTCCAATCCGCATTGCCGTTCCATACTCCTTACAGATTTTCACCAAAGGTGTAAACCGTTCTCTTATTCTATCAATTTCTTCCGCATACTCTGCATCAGTATATTCAATCTGTTCAAATTTTTTCTTGTCCACATAGTTTCCCGGGTTCACTCTTACTTTTTCTATAATTCTGGCGGCTATTTCTGCTGCATTGGGAGTAAAATGAATATCTGCAATTATAGGAGTGGCGTAACCTCTTTTGCGCAATTCATTTTTTATATTCAATAAATTCTCTGCTTCGTTTTTGGATGGAGCGGTAATGCGGATTAATTCGGACCCGGCTTCTATGCATCGGATGCTTTGTTCTACCGTGGCGATGGTATTCATCGTATCCGTAGTGGTCATTGTCTGCACCCGGATGGGATGAAAATTGCCGAGCAGCAGGTCACCAATCTTAACTTCTCTTGTTTTAAGACGCTTATATTCAGTAAGTGATTCGCAGTATAATTGCATGAAAGAAAATATGAAAATTAGATAATATGCAAATTTAGCTAACTAAATGAAGCAATTACTCTTGTAAACTGGCTTTCATTTGCATATTGCCACGTCAGCATATCTTCTGATTTGTTACCAATCTTTGGCCTGAGAGCCACCAGCTTTTGATTTTTCCTTCTGTAACCGCTGTTGCACTTCTTTCTCTTTTTGCTCTAACAGTTTGAGCCGTTGTTCGGCTTCTTTACGGTTCATTTTAGACGGGGGTTGTTTTTGCGGGTTCTTCTTTTGGTCTTCCTTTTTGGGTTTCGGGGGATTCTTCTTTTTTAATTCCAGCAACGCTTTTTGCAAGTTCTCCCTTGCCTCTTTATCATCCGGTTTTTGACGTAATGCATTTTTATAGGCATCGATGCTTTCTTCCAGTTTCTTCTGCTGGCTTAATACAGCTCCTTTATTATAAAATGCTTTTGATTTTAATTCCGCTTCTTTGGTGTTATCTGATATTTCTGTAAATGATTTTACTGCTTCATCCGGTTTTCCCTGTTTTGTTATCGTATTGGCAAGGTTGAATTTCGCTTTGCTGTTACCCGGCTCAATGGCTAATACTTTTTTATATTCGGCTGCCGCCTGGTCATATTGTTGTTGCTTATAAAAATCATTGCCGGCCTGTATCGATTTTTCAGTCGTTGGCGACTGACCAAATGAATAACCCGAAATTAAAATCAGCAATATGGTTACTTGTATTCTCATGCAATAATTTTCTTTCTTTCAGGAATAAAACCTTCTATCAGTAATAAAAGAAGCATTCCTGCTACCAACCACATATAATATGTTTTAAAATTCATTTGTGATACATCACCAAAGGCTTTACTTTCTATTTGTGATAATTGTTTTTTTAGTAACGATACCGCTTCATCACTGCTTTCAAGCCGGATATATATGCCATTAGTAACAGTCGCCAATTCTTTTAATACTCCTTCATTCAATTTTGAAATGATAGTAGTTCCTGCCGCATCTTTTTTTAACTCGCCTGTTGCAGGGTCCGTAATCGTTGCACCTTCCGGTGAACCAATACCGATTGTATTGATCATTACTCCTTGCTCAGTCAGATCTTTTGCTGTTTTCACTGCCTCTTCTTCATGAGCTTCGCCATCCGAAATAAGTACAACCGCTTTATATCTCTTTTCTGCATTATTAAAAACATTGGCACTCATATTCAGCGCATCGCTGATTACGGTTCCCTGTTGCGGTACCGCATCAGGGCTTGCAGCAGATACAAACATTTTAGCAGCACCGTGATCCACCGTTAATGGCATTTGTAAATAAGCTTTCCCGGCAAACAACACCAATGCAATCCTGTCATTCGGCATTTCAGCCATCAGTTTTCCAATAAACTGTTTAGCTCTTTCCAAACGATTAGGTGGAAGGTCTGTTGCCAGCATACTTTTACTTACATCCAATGCAATAGCTACATCAATCCCTTTTCTGTTGGTATTATCCGTTTCGCCGGGCTGGCGGGGATTCATGGCTGCCAATATCCCAATTGCCATAGCCCCGGAAAGAACAATGAATTTCGTAGTAAACAGTTTTGAAGAATAATTACTGATTAGTGCTTTGACCAGCTTTTCATCACCAATTCTTTTCGTTACTTTTTTCTTCCAGCGCAATAAGGCAACAAAAAGAACGGCAATAACGGCTATAGCCAGGAACAGCCAGACGAATTCTTTATATTGAAATTGGAAATTCAATGTGATAATATGATGATTTGCTAATACTGAATAATCAGGCCAGCGTTACAATTTTTGAACCAAAAACTACTTCATCAGCAAATCAGCTAATTACATATTCCCTTCAAAAAAACCAAGCTGCTTTAAAATATCCTTCAGCATTTTCATCCTTACCATCGACATATCGTAATCTTTATCGGGAGATTCTAAATTCAGCACAAAAAAGTAAGGATGATTATTCTCTTCTATCCAGCCAATAATCCAGCCGATAGCATGATTTTTCTCCGTGAAACCCCAACCAGTTTTATAACCTAAGCGGTAATTGGCATTGTTTTCAAAAAGCATAGCTCTTTTTACCGTTTCCTGGTAAGTCTTAAAAAATGGTAGCTGACCGAAATATAGTTGCTTCACTACTCCCAATTCCTGGTCAGGTGTAACTTTTAATGAATTATCCAACCAAAAAGAATCGATAGCCGTTTTGATTACAATTTTATCTGTATCGCTTTTAGCCCCATACTTTACTAAATTCAACCAGTATTGCATGGTATCTTTTCCAATTCTTCTTGCCACTTCCTGGTAATAATTAACAGCAGAAACCCGGAACGCTTCATACATGGTCAAATCTTTGTTCCAATCTTCCACTCTTCTTTTTACGCCATCCCATTTTATCACCATACTATCGTTGCTGATTTTGCCGGTTTGCAAACCAATCAGTGAGTTAATGATTTTAAATGTGGATGCAGGCAGGTAAGCACTGTCCCGATAACGACTGAGATTATGCACGGTAAATTTTCCGGTTGCATTATTCATAAGGGCAAAGCAGCCTTCTACTTTGTTTACGTCAAAATATTTCTTAAGGTTTTTATCCTGTTTTACATTGTTTTGAGAACAAGACAAAAATGTAACGGAGAAAACAAGCAGGCTGCCAACTATAACTCTCATCGGGTATAAAAATTTGGGCAAAGTTAACACCTATCTCATTTGTTTCAGTACAGCTTTTTGGTAACTGCCTATATTAAAATAAAAATCCCGGCCAAAGCCCGGATTAATCAATAAAGTGTCCAGTATCGTGTATTACAAATAAAAGCCGCCTTTTTGTTTATAATGTTTATTTCCCTGGCAATCTCTTTTGGTAGCAGCACAAGAGGAAAACGCAAAGGCAACAAATGCACCTACAGCTAAACAAAGCAATAATTTCTTCATACTTTTTAATATAAAAGTTGGGTCAACAAATTAATTAGGAAAATTCAGAGGTAGGGATTCGGTAGAATTAGACCATGCGTGTCAGTAGAAAACGAAAATAATACCCGGAAATTGTATTTCATAATTTACGGCGTTATTTTTCTTTTTACCCATAGGGAAAATACGTTTTCAGGCTCTTTTATCGTAGAACTCCTGATTACTGTACTTTTACATTATCAAAAAACCTCTAAATCATTTTTATGAAACGCTTATCGCTCTATCTGCTTGCTTCTTTAATACTATCAGCAGCCTGTAACAACAAAAAACCAAAAGACAGTATTACTGTTACCAGTGAAGATGGTAAAGAACAAGTGACAATTGACCCAACCCAGATGCAAAAAGCCGCTGAGGATATGGAAAAACAAAAAACAGATCTTGAAAAACTGACGCCTTTAACGCTGGATCAACTAAAAGCCCTGCTTCCTGAAACTCTGATGGGTGTACCCAGAAAAAGCTATGAAGCCACTTCCACAATGGGTGCCGGACTTGCCAGCGGTAAATATGAAATAAATGACAGCATGGATGTGAAGTTAAACATCTGGGATTGTGCCGGACCGGGTGGTGCAGGTATTTATGGACTGCAATACCTGGGTATGCTGAACATACAACAGGAGAGTGATGATGAATATACCAAGACCATAGATTTTAATGGTGGCAAAGCCAATGAGCATTGTGATAAAAGCAGTAATGATTGCACCTTAACTTATTTTGCAGGTGGCCGATTCCTTGTAACATTGGAAGGCAACCACGTAAGTGCCGATGCATTGAAAGAAGCAGCGAAGGGGTTGAATATTAAATAAATTATTTTTTTAAATAAAAGCCATGAATTTATTTTCATGGCTTTTATTTTGATATGCTTATCAAACTTACTTCAACACTCCCAACTCCTTCCCAATCTTGGTAAACGCAGCAATTGCTTTATCCAAATGTGCCTGCTCATGCGCCGCACTTAATTGTACCCTTATTCTTGCCTGACCCTTTGCCACCACCGGGAAGAAGAAACCGATAACATAAATACCTTCTTCCAATAATTTGGCCGCCATTGTTTGTGCCAGTACTGCATCGTATAACATAATAGGAACAATGGGATGGTCGCCGGGTTTGATATCGAAACCGGCTTCCGTCATTTTACTTCTGAAATATTTTGTGTTGTACTCCAGCTTATCTCTCAAGTCTGTACTTTCCGACAGCATATCTAATACAGCTATTGACGCACCGACTATTGATGGTGCCAATGTATTACTGAATAAATAAGGTCTTGATTTCTGCCGCAGCATTTCTATTATTTCCTTTCTGCCAGAAGTAAAACCACCGGATGCACCACCCAATGCTTTGCCCAATGTACCGGTGATGATGTCAATCTTACCCATCACTCCGCGGTATTCATGGGTGCCCCTTCCTGTTTTTCCTAAAAAGCCGGAAGAATGACATTCATCAATCATAATCACTGCATCATATGTTGAAGCCAGTTCAACAATCTTATCCAACTGCGCTATCGTTCCATCCATACTGAACGAACCATCCGTAACAATAATACGGCTGCGCAAATGGGCTGATTCTTTTAGTTTAGCTTCCAGGTCGGCCATATTATTATGTTCGTAGCGATAACGTTGCGCTTTGCATAAACGAACCCCATCAATAATAGAAGCATGGTTGAGTGCATCAGAAATGATGGCGTCTTCTTCATTAAATAATGGTTCAAACACACCACCGTTGGCATCGAAAGCGGCTGCATATAAAATGGTGTCTTCTGTACCGAGGAATTTTGAAATTTTTTCTTCCAGTGCTTTATGAATATCCTGTGTACCACAGATAAACCGTACACTGCTCATACCGTAACCATGTTCGTCAATGGCTTTATGGGCGGCTTCTATTACTTTTGGGTGAGAGGATAGACCGAGATAGTTATTGGCACAAAAATTCAGTACGGTTTTCCCGTTCACTGCTATTTCAGCCCCTTGGGGACTGGTAATAATTCTTTCTTTTTTATACAATCCCGCTGCCTCTATGTCGGCTACTTCTTTGGCAATGCGTTGCACCAGTTTCTCATTCATGTTGATTGGTTTATGGGCAAATATAGCGAGACGTATAAATATGCTGAGCAGTGAAATACAGCACAAGTGTGCCCTTCGATAAACTCAGGACAATACTACTACCGGGCAAATAAATATTTTACCATTCCTGTAACATTTCCGTTTCTACTTTCGTCCCACCAACAAACCAACCGACATGCAGAAAAGAACCATTTTATCTGTTACGCTGATTACCGCTTTGCTGGTAGCAGCTTTTCTGCTGCTGAATTCTGCCGCCCCGGTTGAAAAAAAGGAAACCCCTGCAACGCCTACCTGCTGCAAGCAGAAGATGAAAGAATGCGTTGAAAACAAGACAAATAGTTCCGGGGAAATGATTATTGATAACCTTTCCCGCCAGTTTATTTCCATACCGGTCTTTTCTAATTGATTGTCAGGTCTTACGGCTAAAAAAAATCTCCCCTTTTTTGTAACTTATTTTCTGGCTGACCGTATTACTTACCAAAGCAGGTCTTATTAATTACTTTTGCCACTGCTGTTCCGGCTGTTTATGACTGAAAGAGAATACAATGAATGTGTGACTACGTACGCAGATAATGTGTACCGGTTCATCCTGAAAAATCTTCGCCATGAAGAAGATGCACGGGATGTCGTGCAGACTGCCTTTGAAAAAATGTGGCGCAATAAGGATAATGTGGATGCGGAGAAATCTAAATCGTACCTGTTTACCGTTGCTTATCACCAGATGATTGACCATATACGGAAAGTGAAAAGGATACAGCTGCGGGAAGATTTTAGCGAAGAAATGAAAGTGCAGGACAGGCCGGTGAATAATTTGAAGAAGATTTTAGACGAAGCATTAAACCGGTTAAGTGAAACGCAAAAATCGCTGGTGCTGTTGAAAGATTATGAAGGATATAGTTATGAAGAAATTGGAGAGATAATGAACCTTAACCCGAGTCAGGTAAAAGTTTATCTGCACAGGGCAAGGGTACAATTGAAAGAGTATTTGGTGAAAATAGAAAATGTAATATAGAACGAGGTGTGAGGTGCCGGTTGTAAGCTGATAGTAGAAAGCCGACAACAGACACCCCTCACCCGACAACCGATAAAATGAATATTAACCGCCATAATTACGAAGAGTACTTTATCCTTTATATAGATAATGAGCTTAGCAGCGATGAACGCAGCATGGTGGAAACATTTGTGCAAAATCACCCAGACCTGAAAGAAGAACTGGATATACTGTTACAATATAAATTGGTGCCAGACAGTAGTATTGTTTTTGAAGGCAAAGAAGAACTGATAAAAGTGAAAGGCGAATCCCCGGTAACACTTTCTAACTACGAAGAATGGCTGGTGCTGTACATGGATAATGAATTGACTGCTGACCAAAGAAAAACAGTAGAGCAGTTTATAGCAGCTAATCCAGCAGTGAAAAAAGAAGTTGATTTGTTACTGCGTACTCAACTACAACCTGAAACAATTGTTTTTGCCAATAAAGAAGTGCTGTATAGAAAAGAAGAAAAAGTTCGTCCGATACTTTGGTGGAGAGCAGCTGCGGCTGTATTAATATTGGCACTGGGCATTACTTCTGTTATTGTTTTCAATAAAAAAGGAAATACACGTAAAGACGAAATTGCCAAAGCTCCTGTTACTGAGCAAAAGACAATTAAAGAAAATGTTATTGCTAATAATGAAAACAGCAGCAATGAGAAAGTGAAGGAAGGAAATAAACAAGTGACGATGCCGGTAATTGCTAATAGTGTTGAAAATGCTGTTACGGTAAAACTAACAAACAATACTACTACCGCTAAGAAGAATAATCTTATTCCTGTAAAAGGGAATGACAATATAACAACGCCAATAAAAAAGGATGAGGAAATAATGGCTAATAATAAGCCAACTAATAATCTTCCGCTGCCGTCACAAAACCGTACTATTGTTACTAATGATGTGCCGACTAAAGCTATTGCTAAGAATGATATTCCAGATAAAATTGATAACTCTAATACTTCATTAACAAATACCGGTGTAACAACCAACAACCCTCAATCGTCAGACATAAGAACTGCATCGTTAACAAGTAATGCTGATGATGCAGATTTCGACCAGCCAAATGGTAAAAAAAGCAAACTCCGTGGCTTCTTCCGGAAAGTAACACGGACCTTTGAAAAAAGAACCAATATTGACCCCACTGAAGATGATAAATTATTAGTGGGTGGACTGGCTATCCGATTAAAATAATGTTAACGAATGCTCCTGCAGCAGCGAATGAAAAATTAAAAAACTATTTAAACGAGAAATTATGAAAAGGATATTTACCCTATGCATCGCTTTGTGTACCCTGGCTACCAGCTTTGCCCAAACAGATACTACCGGCAAACAAAACCCCACCCCTGAAGGTGACACTATCCGCATCGGCGGTATGATTATCATCCGCAAAAAAGGCAGTACCGAAGAAACACAGAACAAGGAATATAAAATGCGTACCCGAAAAAGCGATAAACCATCTAACCTGAGTACCAACTGGTGGATATTCGACTTTGGTTTTTCAAATTACAGTGATAAATCAAATTATGTCACTGCAGCTTCAAATGGGTTTGTGGCTTCTGGTATTAATCAAGACGATCTTAAATTGAGAGCAGGAAAATCAAGAAACGTCAATGTTTGGTTTTTTATGCAAAAGCTAAACGTAATCAAGCATGTAGTTAACCTGAAGTATGGTATGGGGCTTGAGTTAAATAACTATAGTTTTGAAAATACAAAACTGGTGTTTACTAAAAATCCAACTACGATATCAGAGGGTGCTACCGATTTCAATAAAGTAAAACTGGCAGCCGATTACCTGACAGTACCCATCATGCTCAATTTTAATTTTACACCCAATCGTAAGAAAGGCTTTGGAATAAGTGGTGGTATCAGTGCCGGTTATATGTATTCAACCAGGTATAAAACCAAAGAGGGTAATGATGTAAATAAGTTGAAAAGTGATTTTGACCTGGAACGTTTTAAGTTATCTTATGTTGGAGAAATTTCTCTTGGTCCTGTTCGCCTTTACGGTAGCTACGCTATGAAAAATATGTGGGAAAAGGGGCTTGATATGAAACCTTATAACTTCGGATTCCGGTTTAGTAACTGGTAAGAAATAAAAAAACATTTTATCCCACAAAGGCATGCTGTCTCTTTGTGGGATTTTTTTTATCTGCCAGATAAATACACGGATTAGCCACAGATTAATACAATTAGCGGCCAAACAAATTATTCACAGAATTTATACTTCTCCTTTCCCCGGGAGTAGATGTACTTGTACAACGTATCTTTTCTAAATGTGACGTTAAAACATATGCACAGTATGAAATAAAGAAATATGGCATTACGTTTGACCTTATGGACGGACTTTGATTATTAGCCATGAAATAAATGCTTACCACCCTCAAGCAGGTTATAGCTGGCGGTTAAGAAAACACAAATAGCTGATGAAAAACATTGTTGTATTAACCACACTTTTTTTGGGTAGCAGCCTGCTGGCTTCTGATATTAACACCCCATCCCGTGCCAAATCGGGTAAACGGTTTAGCTGGGGTGCTGCTGGTCCGGTAGGTACTATTTCCATCATCATTGATAAATCAGACTATGAGCTGAGTGTGTATGATGAAAAAGGTTGGTATGCCACTTATCCAGTTGTATTTGGGAATAATAGCCTGTCGGATAAAAAGATGGAAGGCGATAAAAATACACCGGAAGGAACATACCGGATTGCTAATAAAAGAGTGCATGAAAAATGGTGCCGTTACATGGGTATTGATTATCCAACAGCCGCAGACCGGGAAAAATTCAATCAACGAAAACAAAGAGGTGAAATACCTGCCAATGCAAGTATCGGTGGCGGCATCGGCATACACGGCGTTTGGCCACATGAAGATTTTGTGGTTGACCGTTATAAAAACTGGACACTCGGCTGTATCTCAATGAAGAATGACGATGTAAAAGAAATATTCGGTTTTACCAGTGCAGGGACAAAAGTGACTATCCGGAAATAAATTATTTCACGGTGGCCGAAAGAAACCTTCCCACCTCAATCCTCCATTTTAAGGGATCATTTTGCACAAAGGACTCATGGCCTGCATGATCATAAATCACTAATTTTTTATCCGCTGATGCAATAGCATTATAGACTTTATCCGTTTCGCTCTTCAACACATACATATCAAGGGCACCCCATTGCAGCAATACCGGGCATTTTATTTTTTGTACGTACTTAGTTGTTTGATGTTTGAAACCATTGAAACCTCTTTCAATTCCCATCCAGCAGGTAACAAAAAAACCAAACGGCTTTTCAGGAAAACCACCAAAGCCAATCATTCTTGCTCTGGCTCTCAAATGACTTTGTAATGAAGCAAAAGGCATTTCTAAAATTACTCCGGCAGGTTTAATATCGTAATCAGCTACAGCTTTAGCAATTGTTATAGCCCCCAGAGAACTTCCCCAGAGAATAATTTTCTTTTCGCCCAGTTGTGATACATAATCATAAGCCAGTTTTACTTCTTCTGTTTCTCTTACTCCAATAGTGGTGATATTGCCACCGCTGTTGCCATGTGCCCGAAAATCCACCATCAGTACATTATATCCCTGGTAACGAAATTCATACGCCTCTGCCAGCACTCTTTCTTTATTGATAGTTAGCCCATGAAATAGTATCACAGTTCCTTTAGATACCGAATCCGTTTTGCCATACCAGGAATCAATAAAAATTCCTTTTTCTGTTTTAAAGGCAACAGTATTGTATGCGAAATTGGGAAATTCTGTAATTATTGATTTGGGCAACCGGGGGCCGCTGAATAATCGCCAGGTTTTGGCAAAAACATTATCGCTGGGAGTACTATTACGAAGCGATGGGTCATTATAGAAATGGCTA
>JANMFO010000178.1:0-20213 GCA_031374245.1 Chitinophagaceae bacterium
TGTTTTCCTTCGATAAGGTCTCCACAGGAGTCCTATGGACAGGATGACAAGAGGGGCGCAGTTGGTTTTGGTGCTTTTCCTGTTAAACAGGACCAGCTAAATATTTAATACCTGTCGGCTCGTTTATCTTTTATCGTAGCAGCATTTCTTAATGCGTTTAACGGGTTTGCTCCGCTCTGCTTAGCCTGCTGATACAACGCTTTGCGTTGATCGGCTACATTACCTTCCGTTACTGGTGTGGCGGAAACACTCTCTACCCGAACAACATAAACACCGTTTATTCCACCAAGTGCTTCAGGAACAACTTTTCCTTTGTTAGATGGATTAAATGCTGCGCCGGTTACTTTTGGTTCGTAGCCAAGTGCAGATGTTGTTTTCAAACTCATTCTTATACTGTCAATGGTTTCAATTGGTTTGCCCAGCACTGAAGCAGCAGCCTCAAGTGTAGTAACTTTTCCTATTTTCTTTTTCAGCATTTCTGCTTTCTTCTGATTGCGCAGTAGCGGCTCAATAGAAAGTCTTGCAGAAGCAACGCTCTTTGTTCCTTCAGATAAAACTTCCGTAACCACAGCCACCACATAATCATTGCCTATTCTTTCAGGTTTCAGCACTTCGCCTTTTTTGGCACCGTAAATATTCTTTACAAACGTTCTGGACACCAACCCCTGCACTTGTGGATCATTTGGTCCGATATTCATACCAAGGCCCTTTACAATTCCCTGTGGTTTTAATGTTTTTTCAAATGTTTCATCAAATGTTTTTTGATCACGGCTATCTCCGGCAAACTGGTTGGCTTTGTTCATTGCAGTGTTGTCTGTTTCCTGGCTGGCCACAATTTCTGTTGGTAGATAAGCAATTTTATAAGCCGGGCTGCCGCCTTTCTGTGATAACACTTCTATATAATGATAACCAAATTCTGTTTTTACAACTCCTTTACTACCAACCGGGTTCAGGAAAATAAAATCATTGAAAGGAGCTACCATCTGTCCCGAATATACGTTTTCATACACGCCGCCTTTGTCTTTAGTTCCATCGTCTGAAAGCTTTGCACAAACAGAATCAAAGTTTGATCCATTTCTTATGACTGTTTGTATACTATCTATTGTTTTTTTAGCAAGCAGGCTGTCTCTTACAGGATAAAATTGTCCGCTTTGCTGATCCTGTTGCATTGTGGCAACTAATATATGACGCAACTTCACCGTATCGGGCATTTGTCTGACACCAATCACTTTTGCCAAGGTGTACGTGGCCCCATCAAGATAGGGTCCATAAGTAGTTCCAACCGGTGTTCTGAATATAGAATCTTTAGCTTCTATTTGTATAGACTTGCCGCTGATATATCCGTTATAAAAACTTCCTGAACCTTGTCTTGCTAAAAACTGTTCTACATCTTTAGCACTGTCGAGTTCTGCTTTAATTGTCAGCAATCTATTTCTTGCTTCCGCACTGTCTGCTGCATTTGGTGCGGCAGAAAATGTTACATAACTAATACTGCGGCTTTCTTCCTGTTTGTAATCATCTTTGTGCTTGCTGATATAATTGGCAATTTCTTTGTCCTCAATTTTTACTGCACTGTCTGGTATGCTGCTGTATGATTCTTTTACCAATGAAATTTTTGCCAGTTGACTGTTATCAGCGTTTTGTTTTTCTACAAACCAGCGGGGAACATTGTTGCTGTTGGCAAACATGGCATTCAGCTTCTCTGACTTGCGCTGCTGCTCCAGTTGGGTGATGTAATTACTGAACTGATCTTTTTGTGCAGCCGGTGTTTTTTTATCTTTCAGCATGTTGTCAATCGCCTGCTTTGCTTTTACCGGATTGTATTGACCGGTAGCCTCATCAGCAAATTGCTTTTTCAAATCTTCTGGCGCATTGGGGCCATATAAAATATCGCCCAATTCTTTTTTACTAATCTGCATACCCAGCTTATCAAATTCGGCGTTAAGCAGTATGCGGTTAACCGACTGGTTCCATGCCTGCTCAACAGCCTGCTGCGTAGTGGATGCGCCTTGCGGATAACCCTGTTGCTTCATCATGCTTTCTGTACCATCAACCTCTTTCTGAAACTGATCCATGCCTATTTTAGTTCCGTTTACGCTGCCGATTGTTGTGGATCCACTGCCACGACCTGCACTCCGGGCTTTGCCCGAAAAATAATCGGTTAATATAAATCCAAGCAGGGCTAAAGCAATGAATATTACAGAAATCTTTGCACCCTTATCCCTGATAGTTTGAATAACTGACATAATATATTTATCTGTTTAAAAAGGATGGCAAAAATAGGGCTTTTGGGGAAAACTAGTGAGTAATTGGGGTTTTTAGTTAATTGTCTGCCGGGCAAATAAGAATCAGGGAATAAAAGCTAAAGGCGGCCTTTATTCTCTGATTCCAAATCCAATTAATTATCCCCTATTTCTTTATTTATTTCGCTTAGGGTGTACCAGCTTCATTTCTTTTACCAGGTGGCTGGCACCCGCATATTTGTCAATAATGAAGAGCACATAGCGTATATCCACCATTATATTGCGGCAAATGGAGGGATCGTAGTTGATATCACTCATGGTTCCTTCCCAAACCCTGTCAAAGTTTAGCCCCACCAGATTTCCATAAGCATCTAATGCGGGACTGCCGGAGTTGCCCCCGGTAGTGTGGTTGGTAGCAATAAAGCAAACCGGCATTTTTCCATTGCTTCCGTACTGGCCGTAATCTTTGTTCTTATATAACTCTCTTATTTTTTCAGGAACATCAAATTCATAATCTCCCGGTTTGTATTTATCCATTACTCCATCTAAATAGGTATAGAAATCATACTTAACCGCATCCCTGGGGTTGTAGCCTTTTACATTACCGTATGTTACCCTGAGTGTGCTGTTGGCATCGGGATAAAATTTCTTTTCTTTAAAAACGTCCATCTGTGCCTGCATATAGCTCCGCTGCAGTTTATTAATGCGGCCCTGTGTTTCATTCAGCTTACCCTGCACCTGCACCTGGTATGTTTTTAATAAATCATTGTACAGTTTTATCAGTGGTTGATTTTTAATGCCGGGGTCTGGTTTTACCGCCGTTTTATCCAGTGCTTTCATTGCAGCGTCTTTGCTAAATAATTTTGTTTCATCAAATATTTTTTCTGACAACTGCTGAAAGTTTTTACCTGTGCTGTTGAGCAATTCTTTTAACAACGGTGATACATATTTATCTTCCTGATTATTCACATACATTTCAAGCAACACTTCCATTAGTTTTTTATCTACCTCTTCGTTATATTCCTGATACAATGCATCCAGGTTGTTTATAACTGGTGTCAGCCGTTGCTGGTAACCCTTCTCCCCATCTTTTTCATAAGCGGTTATTAATGAGTTGAATTGTGCGGCTATCGTAAACAATTCAATCCTGCTGATTATCTCTGTATAATAATCCCGTGCATAGCCGAGTGGTTTTATTTCAGTGTATGCTGATTCCAGATCTCCCAACAATGTTCCGTACTGTGTTTTCCATTGCGGGTTGGCGTTTACTCTTTTTTGAAACTCAGCTTCGTAGATTTTCTTTTTTTTTAAAGCGTTGGTGCTTGTTAATCCCAATACCTCTCCCTGCCATTTTTTATACGCATTTTGTATACTGGCATACTTTGCGGCGTATTGAATTTTAATTTGTTCATTTTTACGCATAAAGCCATCTATTACAGATAATGCTTTTTCCCGGATAGCAATTTTTGCCGGGTCGTTTACTTTCATTATCTGCTCCACTGCGGCACCGGGCAGGTATTCAGTTGTTCTTCCGGGAAAACCAAACACCATTGTAAAATCTTTTTCTGCTAAACCATCCAGAGAAATGGACAATGATTTTTTGGGTGTATAAGGAATGTTGTCAGCTGAATAGTCGGCTGGTTTGTTGTCTTTACCGGCATAAATACGGAACATCGAAAAATCGCCGGTGTGGCGGGGCCACATCCAGTTATCCGTGTCTTTACCAAAGTTACCAATACTGGAAGGAGGTGCACCCACCAGCCGTACATCATTATATCTTTCTGTTACAAATAAGTAATACTGGTTGCCTTCAAAGAAAGGCCGGATAAAACTATCCTGGTAGTTTTCCTTTTTTACACTCTTTCTAAATTCTGCAATATTTTTATCAACGGCTGATTGTCTTTCGCTTTCACTCATAGATGTGGTAACTCCGTTTAATACCTGTTTGGATACATCTTCTATTCTTACAATAAAAGTGACAAACAAACCCGGGTTTGGAATTTCCTCTGCATTATTAGATGCCCAAAAACCATCTCTTATATAATTATGATCGAGTGTGGAATGATTTTGTATAGCATCAAAACCGCAATGGTGATTAGTTAATAGTAACCCCTGGGAGGAAATAACTTCACCGGTGCAAAAACCGCCCAGGCTTACAATAGCGTCTTTCAGGCTGCCGTTATTAATATCATAGATATCTTTTGCGCTGATTTTCATTCCCAGGCTTTTCATTTGTGCCTCATTCATTTTTCCCAGTAATAAGGGAAGCCACATTCCTTCATCAGCTTTAGCAAGCGAAGAGATTAAAAGTGAAAACGCAATTAATAAATGTTTCAGATGTTTCATACAGCTATATTTTAAAAGTTTAAAATTAAGTTTTTCCAGCCCAAACCGGTTATATAATAGAACCGGGGTCTTGTATAAATCATTCTAACCAGCTGAATTAGCTTAACTGGGGGTAGTTTTTCTCCACCGCTCTATGTGAATGAGTAAATATATATGTGTATAACCCAATGTGAAACGTGGATATGAAACTGGATGGTTGGAAATCAAAAAGAGGGTTTGTCTGCTTTTTAACCAATACCCTTATTAGTAAACCAATTATCCTATCCTTATTCACAACTTTATTTTTGTTATACATAAAAAAGTTTTCAGCTTTCTTAAATGCACATTGATGTGGATAGATAACAGCAAACCCGGTACCATCAACAAAATGGTATGTGGATTTCCTTATTTTAAATGTGAATTACTCTAATTGAGTAATTTTGTAAATAATCTTTTCCACGAATCCACAGTTGTAATAATAATAAACTCTTTTTTATAAAAATATATTAATACTATTATTGTATTAATACAGGGTTTGAAAAATTTTGTTTTGAAAAGTTGTTGGAACTGTTGCAATATTGCTGAATCGAAAAACAAATGACGATGACGAACGATACTTCGACAAACTCAGTACTTTTAGCCGCCAAAGCAAACGTAGAAAAAACAGGATTCCTGGATATCGACATTGACCCATCGCTGGATTTGTTTGCAGAAATAGAACGTCTGAAAAAAGAAAAAAATGCTGTGGTGCTGGCGCACTACTACCAGGAACCGGATATCCAGGATGTAGCAGACTATATCGGCGATAGTTTGGGACTGGCACAACAGGCAGAAAAAACAAAAGCCGATATGATTGTTTTTGCCGGTGTGCATTTTATGGCGGAAACAGCTAAAATTTTAAATCCATCAAAAAAAGTTGTTATACCTGACCTTAAAGCCGGATGTTCACTCAGCGACAGTTGCCCTCCCCCGTTATTCAAAAAATTTAAAGAGCAGCACCCCGACCATGTGGTGGTGAGTTATATCAACTGCAGTGCCGGTATTAAAGCCTTGAGTGATGTGATTGTAACCAGCAGTAATGCAAAAATAATTGTTGAAAGTTTTCCAAAAGAGCAGAAAATAATTTTTGCACCGGATAAAAATCTTGGAGCTTATATCAACAAAGTGACAGGCAGAAATATGTTACTCTGGAACGGAGCCTGTATGGTGCATGAAATTTTTAGTTTGGAAAAAATTACTAAATTAAAAGTTCGTCATCCAAATGCTAAACTGATAGCCCACCCGGAATGTGAAGACCCGATACTCCGCATAGCAGATTATATAGGCTCTACTACTGGCTTATTAAAATATTCACAAACAGATAGTGCCAAAGAATATATAGTAGCTACAGAAACTGGCATACTGCACCAGATGATGAAAGCATCACCGGATAAAACATTTATACCAGCACCACCTACCAACAGTTGCGCCTGCAACGACTGCCCGCACATGAAGCGGAATACACTGGAAAAAATTTACCTGTGTATGGAGTATGAAATGCCTGCTATTTATATGGATGAAGAATTAAGATTGGCAGCAAAGAAACCGATTGACAGAATGCTGGAAATAAGCAAGACGGCGGGGTTATAAAAATTATTCAGAATGGAAGCAAATAAAGTGGCCGTTGAATAATTATTTGCTTTTTTATTAATCCTTTTTTAGTGTTTTATAACTCACCCGTTTCCGGGTACCAGGTATTCTGAAGACCAGGTTTCCGCGATGCAGCGTTGTTATTAGTTTTAAAGGGTTTTTATATAACAGCCACACATTTCTTATATCCTGCATCCCAATAAGAAGCCCGGGATTAAAATACTTAATAATAATATTCTCAAACACGGTGTATTTTTTTATAAATTTAAGAAAAGTTCCGGGTACGTTTTTATATTGATAATCAACAGAAACCCGTACCCGGAGTTTCGTATATTTATGAGTTGTGTGCCATAATATCAGACCCCACTAAAATGAAACTTACTTTATTTTTACTTTCACTCTTGCTGACAAATTACTCTTTTGGACAATCCTCAAGACTTGAACTTGCTAACTCTAAAATTTATGTTTGTGCAACATACTTTGAGCAGAATAATAAATACATAGGACTTGAAACAAAGACAATTCTAAAGGATACAATTATTGACAATACAACTTTCACCAAGTACAGAACTGAAAACTTTACAGACAATTCCCAACAAAAAACAATTCAATTTTTTTTCGAGGCTTTTAAAGACGGCTTTTACAATTTGTTGGACAAAAACTTGAAGACAATTCACAAAATCAATTATCTAACAAACTCACCGCAAACAGGGACAATTTTCGGCAACACAGAAAATGTAGTTATTGAATTTATTGATACACGAAATTCTTTTCCCAGAGATAGTTTAATTGCAACAAATAAAACACCAAGAAAGTATTTTGTAAAAAGCAATTCAGAAATTTATTTAATTATCATTCCTGACTTAAAAACATTGGCTGTTTCAAGCAATGGCAACTTTTATACAAAGCAATTATTTGGCGACAATTACAATAACATTTCAAATGGTTTTAAAAGTAATGCTAAAACATCCAACAGATTTGACATTCAGATTGGCGACGAAATTCAACTTTTTTATAGACGCAAATGGTACAATGACACGACAGGAATTACAGAATACGAGGACAAACAATTTAAGAATGTAAAATACATTGGTGACACAATAATCAATAACTCTAAGGCATTAGTTATGACAATTAATGGATACAGTTATTTAAATGGTTCAACTGATGATGATGAACAATTTATAGTTACTCTTACTGACAGCGGTTATTATTCGGGCTATCAATTTATTCCTTTCAAGGACTACGCAACAGAATTAAGACTTATAGACTTTGAAAATAAAAAGGAATTCTTTTTGCAAGGCATTGACAGCGACACAATAGGAACTAATATTTATCAGAAAATAGTTCAAGCAAAAAGTAACGACCCCTATCGCTATTATATTCTACCATTTTTCCCAATGTCCTACATTGAGTTTGGCAATGTTCAAGGAATAATTACCTATTCAAAAATCAAAGGCGTTGAGAAAGGAAAAAAACGAGAAAGAACTTACATTACCGACAGAACCAACATAAGAGACATAAGGTGCAAGACAGACACAGAAGTTGAGTTTGAAATTTATTTTAAAGAAGCTTGTGATTTGACAATTACAATAGGCGAAGACAATAACATCGGCACTTTAAAAACGAAAGCTAAAAAAGGTGTGCAAACCTTTTTAGTAAAGACAAAGAAACTTAATAAAGGAGAAACATACCAAGTTCAAATCAATTATAAGTTGGACAACAGTTCGGGAAATTTTTCTAAGAGTTTTAAAGCTAACTATTGACAGAGAATTACGGCACACAACATGAACCGTGTAAAAAACCAAACAGATTTTAGTCTTTTTTACGGTCTTGCTGAACAACAATTTGGTTGATACAGTGTGTTGTTTTTTACTACCGCAAATACTTGTTTTAAAAGCTTGTTGCATATCACTATCATCTAATATCCGTTTGAAGAATTACTATTTAGCTTTTTGTTGTTAACTTCAACTTCAGTTTTTCAATCATCATCGGTACGGGGCTGACGGAATACTAATTCCCATACTCCGGCAAGCCCTGCCCTTGTGCCACATTTTAAAGCAGCGTAATTTCAATCAGTAAAACTATAGTCTAAAAAAATTTCCACTTCTAAAACTATAAATATGAAATCTCTAAAGCCCGATGATGGTTCTACGAAAGAAAAGAATCCGAAACAACCCGACAGGCGTGATTTTTTGAAATCGGCGGGTTTAGCGGGTTTAGGTTTGTCTGCCACCCCTTTTATCTTTTCTTCCTGCAATTCTACAACAGAGACTGGTGAAAAAAAGTCTCCGGTTTTACCGGGAAAAAGTATGCTGGAATTCCCAAAAGGATTTCTTTGGGGAACGGCTACCGCCTCTTACCAGGTAGAAGGCGCAGCCAATGAAGAGGGTCGTGGCAAATCCATATGGGATACGTTTTCACACACACCGGGAAAAGTATTAAATAATGATAACGGAGATATTGCCTGCGACCACTATCACAAGTATAAAGAAGATATACAATTAATAAAATCCTTAAATGCAAAGGCCTATCGGGTTTCCATATCCTGGTCTCGTATTTTTCCAGACGGCACAGGTTCGCCCAATCAAAAAGGGGTTGATTTTTATAACCGGTTGGTTGATGAAATGCTGACCAATGGCATTGAACCCTATGCAACTTTGTATCATTGGGATCTGCCGCAAACATTACAGGACAAGTATAAAGGTTGGCAATCAAAAGAAACTTCAAAAGCCTTCGCAGATTATGCAGGGTTTATGGCAGGAAAATTAAGCGACCGTGTAAAGAATTTTTTTACACTTAATGAAATTTCAACGTTTATAGAATTGGGGTATGGTTATGGAGTTCATGCACCGGGTTTAAAATTATCGCCGGCAGAATTATACCAGGCAAGACATCATGCAGTTTTAGCACATGGGCTTGGTGTGCAGGCAATTCGGGCAAATGCGAAAGCAGGCACAAGGGTTGGTATTGCAGAAAATATTAAAGTGGCCGTACCTATTTTTGAAACACCGGAGAATATAAAAGCTGCTGAAATTGCAACCAGGGAAATCAATGCCCGCTACCTCACAGTTATAATGGAAGGAAAATATACCGACGTATATTTAAAAAAAGCAGGCGCCAATGCTCCAAAATTTACTGCAGATGAACTTAAGATCATTAGCAGTCCAACAGATTTTTGCGGCATCAATATTTATAATCCTGAACATTATGTAAAAGCTTCTTCCAATGAAGACGGTTATGAACTAATTCCATTTGCCAAATCACATCCCACCAGCACATCAACCTGGGAACTGTTAGCGCCTGAAACACTTTACTGGGGTGCAACACATGCTCACAAACTTTGGGATATTAAAGAAATTTATGTTACTGAAAATGGATACAGCAGCACGGATGAATTAACACCAGACAATCATATTAATGATACAGACCGGGTTATGTTTTTGCGTGGTTATCTTTCTCAACTGCACAGAGCAACAACTCAGGGTGTGCCCGTAAAAGGTTATTTCTATTGGAGTTTGCTTGATAATTTTGAATGGGCCAGCGGCTACGGTGTCCGTTTTGGATTATACTATATGGATTATAAAAGTCTGAAGCGAACACCAAAATTAAGCGCAGAATACTTTAAAGCTATGGCTCAACATAATGCTGTGTTATAATTTTTAAGTGAAGAAAAGAGGGTGCACAAAGTTTTTGCAAAAGCAGGTCTGGATAATGTTACATAAGCTATGTGCAAGTATCAGCAGCGGTTCGGGCCCGACGTTCAACGAATTACCCGCCTCAGCAAATACTCTAAAGTTAGCGGACAATTTCGGCCAGCACCATCTTTGTACACTCTTTTTCTCGTGTTGCCGGGTTTATAAATTTTATATCCAGTCTCGTTATTTCATAGTCTGTCGCGGAGTATTGCGGCTTTAGTTTGTATCCGGCAGCTTTAATTTCTTCTTCTTCATTCAACATATACAAAATCCAGATTTTTTTGCCGGGGCTTAAAACAGAATCTGCAAAAGGCTTTCGTAATGTAGCAGTATAAAAATTAAACGAGGAGCTATAAGTCTCTTTCCAGAAATAAACATCATCCGGGTTTAGCTTTCCTTTGCTGGCGAAAGCCAGTTCATTACCTCCCTGGTAGGTTAACAGTTGCGGATAGAAATTACTGTTCAACAGGAAAAAAAGAAACACCATTGCCGCCACAGAAACAGTTACTGCTTTTTGTATGGAAGAATAGAATTTGCTTTTTATGAAATAAAATACAACTGCCAGCAACAATACCACTCCGGCAATTATCCACCCTTTTTTTGGGGGGAATGCCCATGCATTAATGGTGGTAGTTAATAACAGCACCACCACCACTACGGCTGTTTGTATAACCAAAACCTTTTTAACCCACCCCGGCTGCTGTTGCTTACCAATAATAAAGGAAGCGGTAAGCACAGCACTTACCGGAAAAACAATATTGAGATAATGTGGCAGCTTAAACCCGGAGAAAGAAACAAGTAAAAGGACGGTAATAAATACACCCGTAGTCAACCACTCTTCTTTGCGTTGCAGAAAGTTTTTGATCCGGGCAGCCATTGCTATATAAGCCAATATACTCCACGGCACAAAAGCCCAGAGAAACGAATGAAGAAAGAAGAAGTAGTCGTTTTTAGCAGCCCTACCCATTTCACCGGTAAACCGCTCCACACTCTGGTTGATTAAAATAAATTTCACCCCGTTGATATGATCTTTTCCCCGCACTACTTTTTCGGGATGCAGGTTGTACTGCAGGTAATAACAATAGACAACCGGAGAAATAAGCAGACCGAATACTACAATTAATAAAAACCATTTCCAGCTAAGGAATAGTTTCCAGTCTTTCCGATACAGTATATAAAACAAAGCGGCTACTGCCGGAACAAAAACAGCAATATGGCCCTTGGTGCTAAAGCCCAACGCCAACCCCAATGCTGCACCGGCTACGTTTACTATTTTTTTGTGTTGAATAAACTCAATCAGTTGCCATATAGCAAACGCAATGCAGGCCGTCAGTATAGCATCCATTCTTACATCATTGTTGGCAAGCATAAACGCAAACGCCGAAGCAACAATAAGCGATGCCAGTTTTCCAACTTCATTAGTATATAAAGCTTTTCCAATCCGATATGTGGAATATGTGCCAAGAATGGTAAACAGAAAGGAGGGAAACTTATAAGCAAAGCCGGTAACACCGAATATTTTATAACTGAAAGCAGAAAGCCAGAAATGAAGATGCGGCTTATCAAGATAATCACCGGCATGGTCTATCAAAGAAACATAATCACCGGTGAGGTACATGTGCAAAGCAATATTGGCATGGTGTGCAGAATCATTATCCATCAGCGGCACAAAAAGACCAACGATGTAAACCAGTCCGAGTAAAGCGAAAAGGAATTTATAAATGCGGTCAGAAAGAAAAGAAGTGTTCAATGCATAAGTGTTTCCGCAAAGTAAGTTTGTTTTACAGGGAAGAAAGCAGAGAGCTAACCTTTTCTTTTATAAAATCCCTCACCTTGTTAAACTCTTCTGGTTCCATCTGTTTTGGATCGGGTATTTGCCAGTCAATAAATTGTTTGGCAGGCATCCACGGGCAGGCATCTCCACAACCCATTGTTACCACTGCATCGAAAGGCGCATATTGCTTTACTTCATCAAGGCTTTTACTATCGTGTACGCTAAGGTCGTAACCCAGTTCCTTCATTGCTGCAATAGCTTTAGGGTTTACAATTCCAGACGGTTTTGAACCGGCGCTGTATGCTTCCACAGTTGAGCCGCCCAATATTTTTGCAAAGGCCTGGCTCATTTGAGAGCGGTTAGAATTTTCGACGCAAACAAAAAGCAACTTCTTTGCCCCCGCCCCCTGAAGGGGTGTAACAGCGACAGGATTCATAATTATCATTTAAACAGCAAACGTATTAAAATATCGAATTATAAAGTAAACAAATGGCTTATCGGGAATTGGGTTTTAACAACAGCCACTTCCCGGCTCACAACAATTACGTTCGTCCTTTGCAGGCTTTTCTGCATACACGGTTATACTGGCAATTCTTGTTTTACCGCTTTTATACTCTGCTATTTCTTCTGCACTTAAATAGTCAGCAAGAATAGTATCGGGTATAACAATGGTTTTATCTTTTTGCAAACTGATATTTTTGAACCCGGCTTCTTCAATAATGCCGAGGTATTCACTTTTTTGAATAGCGCCGGAAACACAACCGGCATAGAACTCCGCTACTTCTTTCCATTTAGCAGGCAATTCACCTTCCAGTACAATATCTGAAATAGAGAAATGGCCACCGGGCTTAAGCACCCTATATACTTCACTGAATACTTTGTGTTTATTAGGAACAAGATTGAGCACACAATTACTTACAATCACATCGGCTTTATTGGCTGTAACAGGCATGTCGTCAATATCACCTTGTCGGAACTCAACATTGTTCAACCCCAGCTTTTCAGCATTGTCCCTTGCACGGCCAATCATGGCGTCTGTAAAATCTATACCAATTACTTTTCCTTTTTCACCGGTTAGTTTTCTCGCAACAAATGCATCGTTACCGGCCCCACTGCCCAGATCAATCACCGTATCACCTTCTTTTATTTTTGCAAACTCAGTAGGCAGGCCACAGCCTAATCCCAGGTCAGCATCCGGATTATAGCCTTCGAGTTTTGTATAATCGTCGGCCATAATATTATATACATCATCGCCACAACAGGCAGATGTAGCTCCGCAACAGGAAGCAGCATTCGTGTCCTTGGATTGATTAGCAATTTCGCTGTACTTTTCTTTTACTAACTGTTTGAGCTGGGAATCGTTATTCATGATTTTATATTTTTGATTGATTAAATAATTTATCAGCAACAGGCTTTTTCATTTTTCACCTTCAGGTTAGCAAATAGAAAATTAAACTCACCATTAAATTTTTCAAAAGCTTTCCAGTTGATGCAGTAGCAACTGCGGGGACCGTCAATACTACCAGAAATCAAACCGGCATTTTTAAGCTCTTTTAAATGCTGAGAAACGGTACTCTGTGCCAGCGGCAGCAGATCGACAATTTCACCACAAATACATTCGTTACGCTGCGCCAAAACTTTCAGTATAGCTATACGGGCGGGATGCGCCATTGCTTTGGCGAAGTTGGCGAGGTCTTGCTCTCGTTGGGTGAACTCTTCTTTTTTATGTGTGGCCATTATTTTATATTTTTTGAAAGCTGCAAAACAAAAAATTCTGTATCGTATTAGATGGGGTAAGGTGATCTGCAGCAATACATTTTATTTTTTTAAACCAGGGTTTCAAAATTTCATGTAAGCTGCTTTCACTATATTGTTTTACGGGAAGACCACTGCATTTTTCAGGACCGGTGTTCGAAAATGTTCCGATTACCATCTTTCCTGATGGGGAAATGGATTGCCGGGCTATCGTAATGTATTTTTGAACCTGTTCTTCTGTTGTAAGGAAATGAAATGTTGCCCTGTCATGCCAAAAATCAAAAACCCTGTCCGGGACATAATTTGTAACATCACTAACAATCCATTTTACAAGATTGGCTTTATTGCCAAGACGTTGTTTTGCCATGTTTATGGCTGTTTCTGAAATATCCAGAATGGTTATATCTGTAAACCCCAGGGCGAGTAAGTGGTCAACAAAACAACTATCACCACCACCCATATCAATTATGGATGCATTTTTTTGTATGTGCAATTGCGTTACAAATTCCAATGAAACCGTCGGGGTTTGCTCGTACCAACTTGCTTTGCCGAACTGCTTGTCAGAATAGACCTTTTCCCAGTGTTGTTTATTACCCACTTCAAAATCTTATATCGCAAATATACGATAAAAGAAACAACAACCAAATTGTTATCTTTTTTTTTATTGACCAACAACTGTATTTTTTCGGGGAATAACGTAGAGTTCTTTTTGCCTGCCCCCGATATACCGAAAACCATTTTCGTCAAAGTACCCATCCTCTTCCAGCATAATGCGGATTGATTTTTTCCACTCCGTTACTTCTGTTGCGGCGTTAAGTTCAATTGAATAAACTGTTTTATAATTCAGTGGGAAATCGCCACTTCCCGGCACACCACCTTGTTGATCCCAAAGCCCGATGGTTGGCCCCGCGGCATGACCATGAAAACCGAGCGGATGTGTGTAGATAGTTGCTTCGATGCCTTCCTTTTTTGCCTGCGCCAGCGCCCCTGCAAGAATCTGATTTCCTGTTTTCCCGATTTTGAATTGTTCAGTTAATATATCCTGAAGCCGGTTGGTTTTGTCAAAAGCTTTACGAAGACTTAGCGGTGCATCTGTTTCGCCTGGTTTAAGGATATAAACATGCTGCTGACAGTCTGTATTCAATCGAAAGTAAGTAATTCCAATATCTACATGAACCAGATCGCCGGGTTGAATGATATCATCTTTGGGTCTCTCGGAAAAGCTTCGCAGGTGCTCAAAGCTACTGCTGTCACTTCGTTGTATGGCTACTGACGGATGGAACCAGGTATCTAAACCCATTCCCCTTATTTTTTGACGAAACCACCAAACTAAATCATCTGAAGTGGTGATACCCGGAGAAATTGTTTTTTCGGAAAAGCCTTCTTCTATAATTTTATGGGTAATAGAAACAAGTTGTGGGTAGATCTGCATTTCCCGCTCTGTCCTTGTCTCCAGCCAGTTGACTGCCAACGTTTCTGCAGAGACAACTTTGTTTTTAAATATCGCAGGCAGTTTATCCATAAACTCAACATACTCTGTATGATCAAGCCCATCAGCATGTGCAAAGTCTTTAGAAGTGTTGATAGCAATAGTTGAAGGATTCCTGCTTTTAATAATATCCATTAATGCATCCCATTGATTTGGAAATTTTTGCATGTCCCACAAGGCTTTAATATTCTCTCCAACATTATATCTTGCTATGGCCAGCTTTTCATATATTTTTTTGGAAGGGTTGTTATAAAAAACAAGAATCGTTCTTCTTCGGGCAGATAGCCATGTTGCGGGAAGCATTGTTTTTAATACGGGGTCTTCATTGTATTCACGGCTTATGATAACCCACATCTCTATATTGTTTGTTTTCATTAATTGCGGTAAAACGGTATTAACCCTATCGGCAAGTATCTCGTCTATTATTGTTGCCTGCTCTCTGGAAGAAAGTACCTGTGCGTTGGAATAGTGCAGCAGCAAGAAAAAGAAAAGAGTGCCATATAATTTTTTCATCAGAATATCTTTAGTCCGAAAATAATAAACAATATTCAGCGACCGGCTGGTTTTTTTTGTTTTACCCATGAAATAAGTATGCCGCTGCCAATGATACAAAGGATGCCGAGTGTTGACATCCAATCAGGAAAAGCATCGCCCAGCGCCATGCCGATGAAAACGGAAAAAATAATATTGGCATAGCCAATGGAAGATACAATACCTGCTTTATCTGCCCCGTATGCTTTTGTTACAAAGTATTGGCCGAACAAAGCGGCCAGGCCAAGCCAAAGAATGTAAAACCACTGTATGCCAACAGGCCATTGCCAGCTAATAAAGAAGACATCATCAGCTGGTAAACCAAATACATATTTTATAATCATGAAAAGGGTTGGTATTAAAACACCTGTACCAATAAAGGCTAAAACAATTATTCTTGAATCATAATAACCAGCTAATCGATTAACCGTGATATATGCCAGCGCAGATGTAATTCCTGAAATCAATCCCGCTACGTGGTAGAACCAGGGAAAGTGCATGGCGGGTTTATAGATTAATAGCATTCCCAAAAAGCCAAGCAACACCGCCAGCAGCACTTTGCGACCATGATATTCTCTGAATAACAGAAAAGAAAACACCGCAATGAATAATGCTGAGGTCAGATTATAGGTCATGGCTGTGCCGAGCGGCAGATGAAGGATGCAGTATAACAATGTATAAAGAGCAGTTGTACCCATCATGCCCCGAAAAAGCAAGAGATGAAACTTGCCACCTTTGTTTTTAGGAGGCTTAACTATAAAACCCGCAATCAATACAATAAGGCCAACCGCATTTCTCCAAAAAACTAATTGCCCTGCACCAAAACTACCTTTCAATATTTTGGCAGCACCTCCCATCAGGGAAAAGCCAAGTGCGGCGAGCAGCATATAAAAAATTCCTTTGTATCGGCTATCAATACTCATCAGACTTTCGAAAGTTTTTCAACCGCCGCCTCTAATGTTTCTTTATTCTTCGAAAAACAAAACCGCAGCACTTTATCATCTTTTCCACTCTGGTAAAATGCGGAAACAGGAATGGTGGCAACTCCAACTTCTTTGGTCAGGCGTATAGCCAAGTCTTTATCAGCCTCATCACTGATACGTTCATAAGCGCCGCAAATAAAATAACTGCCAAACGATTCATGCATGCTAAATCTTGTTTGCTGCATTAGTGTTTTAAAATAATCTTTTTTCTCCTGCATAAAAGAAGACAATGATAGATAAGCTTCTTTGTTTTTTAGGAATGTTGCTAATGCTACCTGCGATGGCGTGTGACAGGAAAAGCAATTATACTGATGAATTTTTCTAAATTCTTTTGTCAGCTCCGGCGGGGCAATACAATATCCCAGTTTCCAACCAGTACAGTTATACACCTTGCCGAAAGAAAAGCAAACAAAACTTCTTTGTAATAAATCGGGATAACGAAGAATACTTTGATGAAGGATATTGTCGAATATTAAATGCTCATACACTTCATCGCTAACAATAAAGATGTTCGTTCCTTCTGTAATCTTTCTTAATTTTTTTATATCTTCTTCTCCAATCACACTACCTGTAGGATTGTGCGGCGAATTAATAATGATGGCTTTTGTTTTATCCGTAATAGCATTTTTTACCTCCGCCCAGTCAATATGATAATCGGGATACACCAGATTAACCCGTATGGCTTTCGCACCATTGGTTTCAATATTAGGAATATAGCTGTCATATGCCGGTTCAAATACGATTACTTCATCTCCCGGCTGCAAAATAGTAGTAAGGGCAGAATAAATAGCATAAGTGCCGCCGGGAGTAATCGTTATTTCTGTCGCCGGATTAATTTTTGTTTGATACAGGAACTCCACTTTTTCAGCAATTGATTCTCTAAGTGGCATCCAGCCCGGCATGGGAGAATACTGGTTGAAATCGTTTTTCATTGCATCGTTAACAAGGCTTGTTAATTCATGGCTCATCGGAAAATCAGGAAAACCCTGGCCAAGATTAACGGCATTGTATTCTGTGGCCAGCCCACTCATGACGGTGAAAATAGTGGTACCTACATTTGGAAGCTTGGAGTGTATATGCAAGAATGAAACGTTTGAGATGAGAGAATAATCAAAGATACATTTCAAAAAAGTGATTTTGATTTCCGGAAAGACAAATCACTTCTTTTTTCCAACCACCAGTTCATAGGAATGATCAATCCATTCTTTTAATTGTTTGGTTGAAACCGATCCGTCAACCACAATAGTATTCCAGTGTTTTTTATTCATGTGGTATCCGGGTAGTACACAGGGAAATTCTTCCCTTAGCTCAAGAGCTTTGTCGGGATTGCACTTTACATTGAAACGTAATTCTTCACTATCAAGGCCTGTCAGCAAAAACACTTTACCGTTAACTTTAAAGACAAGTGTATCCGGACCGAAAGGAAGCGTTTCTTCGGTATTGGGTTTATACAGGCAATATTCACGGAGCGATTCGATGTTCATATTAACTGATGATAGCGGTGGCTTCTATTTCTATTAAGTATTCCGGCGCAATCAATCCCTTTACTTCAATCATAGACGTACAAGGTTTAATGATGGAGAAAAATTCTCCATGAGCTTTTCCATATTCTTCCCACCTGGAAATATCAGTAACAAACATTCTTGTCCGTACCACATCTTTTAAAGAAGCCCCGGCTTTTTGCAACACGGCTTCTATTTTTTGAATAATGAATTTGGTTTGTCCGTATGCATCATCTTTGGCCACCAGCAAACTATTTTCATCTACCGAAACAGTCCCTGTTACTTCAATGGTGTTACCGATTTTTACTGCCCGGCTATAACCAACAATTTCTTCCCATTTGGCACCGGATGAATAATTTATTCTTTCCATTATGCTTTGATTTCAATGTTTTCCTCTTTCAATAAAATTTCACCACCCATGCGTAGCAAAACCTGTGCTACCGTCACCACATCTTTCTGACAATAGGTTACAATTCTTTCCAGGTTTTTTTCTTTCCAATACACTTCCCATACCATGCTGCCGTCAATATCATCCTTCGGCGTTTGTATGCCAAGGGTGTGAGCCAACAGATTTAATGAGGTGTAACTTTTAAAATCACCAAACTTCCAAAGCTCTAATGTATCAAAATGATTTACTTCCCAGGGTTTTTTACCTGAAACGTTCAGTATGGCAGGGATTGTAAGGCCATTTATAATCATGCGCCGGCACAAGTAGGGAAAGTCAAATTCTTTTCCATTGTGGGCGCAAAGAAATTTTGGTTCACCGGTTGCCCATTTGTTCAGCATTTCAATAAACTGATGCAGCAACAGCTTTTCATCATCACCATAAAGACTTTTGAGAACCAGTTTTCTTTGCTCACCATTGCCGTGTAATACACCACAACTGATACAAACTATTTTTCCAAATTCCGCATAAATACCAGCACGGGGGTACAGCGTCTCATTGCTTTGCCCTTCATGATGTTTTATCAGTGAATTTGATTTGGTGTCCCACAATTTTTTCCAGTCATCCGGCATTTCGCCGTACGCAGAAAATTGCGGAACAGTTTCAATGTCGAGAAAGAGAATATTGTTTAGCGGAAAAGATGCCATAGGCCTGATTTGGTTGTTAAAAGTAAACAACCCCGGACAAAGTACAACTACCAGAAAGTGGTATTTATTAGCAGCCCTTTCAGGAATTACAGGTACTTATCACCCATATTTCGTTTTACTTCGGCCACATACTCTTTTATTTCCTGTTCTTTGTTCTTCTGGCAAATCAGTAAAACATCTTTTGTGTCAACAACAATAAATTCATCAAGGCCCTGTAGCAACACCAGTTTATTATCCGGCACATGCACCACGCAGTTCTTTGCATCTACTGCCATCACCTTTTTCCCTACCACAGCATTGCCAAAATAATCTTTCTCCATATTCTCCCAGGCACTGTTCCAGGTACCTAAATCGCTCCAGCCAAAAGAGGCAGGAATAACAAAAACATTATCTGCTTTTTCCATCACTCCAAAATCAATCGAAATATTAGTGCACTGCGGATAGATGTTTTCAATGGCTTCATTCTCCTGCGGAGTGTTGAATTTTTCTTTCTCTGCTGCAAACAATTCAAATATCTCCGGCAGGTATTTTTCTATAGCCGCTACAACATTTTTTACTTTCCAGGTAAAAATGCCTGCATTCCAAAGAAAATCACCACTGGCTATAAATGTTTGTGCCAGCTCAACATTTGGCTTTTCGGTAAAGGTTTTTACTTTATATACGTCTGGTGCTGCCTCAGTTGTATCATGCTGAATATAGCCATAACCTGTATTGGGATAAGTTGGTTTTATGCCAATGGTAATAAGGGCATTAATATTATCAACGAAGTCAAATGCTTTTTTTGCTGTTTTAATAAACTCATCCGGTTCTAAAACAAGATGGTCGGCAGGCGCTGCAATCATTAACGCATCGGGATCTTTTTGCAATAATTTAAAAGCAATATAAGCAATGCAGGGTGCAGTGTTTTTTCTGGATGGCTCGGCCAGTATATTTGCTTCCGGAAGGTCGGGAAGTTGTTTTTTTACAATTTCAACATACTCCTGTGCTGTAACAATAAAAATATTTTCTTTTTGTACTAACTTGTTATAGCGTTCAAATGTTTGCTGTATCAGCGTTTTGCCGGTACCCAAAATATCAAGAAATTGTTTGGGAAGACCTGTGCGGCTCATCGGCCAAAAGCGACTGCCGATTCCCCCGGCCATTATTGCTACGTAGTGATTTTTGCTCATAGTAAATAGTGGGTGGTGAATAA